>CALAMD010000060.1 GCA_937925695.1 uncultured Bacillaceae bacterium
GAAAGTAAATGTTCGCACGATGGCGAAAGAAATGATGGAGTTCACTAAGAACAACATCTTAACTCAAGCGGCACAAGCAATGTTAGCTCAATCACAACAGACACCTCAAGGAGTATTACAACTTCTAAGGTAATGTTGTACCGGGCGTCTAATCTGGTAACGGGTTAGAGCGATAACTGGGTGAATTGCTGGAACATCCTAAAGTGTCTTGTACCACAACGGAACTGGAAACAGTAGACGTGACGGTTTGAAAAACAAGACAATGAAACAATGGACAATCAGCAGCCAAGCGCCTGTGGCGAAAGCCTGGCGAAGGTTCAACGACTAGGATATACCGTCTAAGGCAAATGCTATGACGATGAAATCCGTAGGGTGTCAAAATGACATTCGAAGAGCCCAGCCCCTATTATGTAGATAGGGTGAAGATATAGTCTGTTCTATGATCGAAAGACATAGTGGCGAAGCAAGCCAACCAAACACCACAAGGAGTACTACAGTTACTTCGTTAAAAGTGGATGAAATGAAAGAGACTCTAGATCTTTCTAGGGTCTCTTTTCTTTTTGTGATTTACAATTTGAATTCATATTTTTCTACGTTTTCTTAGCCATGATAGTTTATAGTAAACAGAGTGAGAACTTCTACCGATTTCTGAAGCTATATCATTTGCTGTATATCCTAACTTCCACAATAAAATTAATTGTTTTATATCTTCTTTGCTATATTCTTTTCGTCGTTTTGAATCACTACTAAAAATCTCATATTCCGGATATTCCTTTTTTAGTTTACCTTTTTCATATGAAAATCGATAATTCCAGTCGGTTTTATATGCCATACTGGGACATGTTTTTGTGATAGATTCAATAGTTTCTAAAAAATGAAGTGCATCTTTGACTTTTGTCGTTTTAATATAGTACCCATAACCATCTGTTCTTTTAGAAATTTTTAATTGAAGATTAAAAGTCTTAAGTAAATGTTGTGATAATAGTTCTAAATCTTCTTTCGGAAATGCTTGTAAGTAAATACTGATGGCAGGAGTTAGGTAGATTTTCTTTTGACGATGGTTAAAGTATTTGGAAATCTGTAGTGTGCCGTCATCCATATAGAGAACGGCTAAGAAATGAGGATCTGTACAGTTTTGTAGGGCTGATTCCGATATTCGTTTTATGCGATCATTAGGATAAAGATCCTTTTCTAGTTTTGTATATAATGCTTGCGTTCTAGATAGTATTTCTGTTTGTTTATTATTTAAATAGAAATAAGGCTTCATTTTATTAACTTTCCATTCCCTGTATGCAAGTTGCTCTTTACTAAAATGTTCACGATACATGCTGTTTTTATGACGGGAATGGTGTGATCTCTTTGATAAAGTACCATCACCCAAAATTGAACCAATTAAAATATTTTGTTGCACAGAACTTAAATCGTCTAGGTTTTCCAGTCTTTTGGGGTTTTGGATCTCATCTTTCTCAAAAAGCAATGTAATAATTTGGCTTATATGCAAACCTGTCATGGCTTGTGTTTTCAAGAGTGGATAATACAGATGAGGACTAATTTGAATTTGATAAGAATTGGTTTTTGGGGACTCAGAACGTCTTTGAATAAGTAAAGGCAGTTCCTTTAATATTGTTTCGGTCGTTTTCTCAGTCAATGACCTTTCGATGATACTATTAATTTCTTTAGTTGGTTTCGTTAGCGTTATATTGCTTGGTAAATAAACTGTTGTTCGTTTGGCAATTTTGTCAAATTGGATGACTGATTTGTTTTTTCTAATCATAGAAGGTTGCATCCAAGGTTGGACAAGCATTAGAAAATAATTGATTTGTAATTGATCATAGAGTAATAATCTATTTTGACCATCGTGAGAAAAATGAAGACCAAATTTTTCATTTATGAAATGTATTAATTGATAGTTTTCCTCAACCTCAAAACTATTTGTTGAAAGAATAATTTTTTCTAATTTATTATCTCGTTTCTTTAAATGCCCGTTATCTTGATACCACCATGCTAAACTTTCAGCTGTAAAATACTTTTGCAAAAATTCAAATGGAATTTCCTTTGTACTATTGGGATACCATGTTTTAAATAGCATGTTGATGATTGAGCACGGTTTAGATGTGACGATATAAGTATTGTATTTTCCGAAGTTATCATTTTCTGGTGGTCTGATGTCTAGATGCTCCTTTAACATGGTATAGCAATACATTGCCCAAGTATAGTCGTGGGCCATATGCCTAAAATACAAATATGGCTCTTGGTTCTTTGTTGTTTTTATTATTGCTTTACCAAGTAATTTTCCGGCTAAACGAGAAAAAAGGTACTGCATCAGATCACCTCAGCAAATAGCTTAAATTTACTTTATACTATATGAGAACTAGTGTTCTGTCAAGTTGGTTTAAAGTAATTCAGATTATTCATATAAGATGTACGAAGCTGTAGATGAAACCCTTTTTAAATTACATATTGCATACTCTATTTAAGGAAGCACGCCAGTGACAATGCAGTATTATATAAGCAAATTAACGGTAATCATTTGTATTTTCACCTATTGAATATTATGGTTAAATTAGTGAACAAAACATTTGTGAGGTGGAAACATGACAAAACTTGTTCAATTAGGGAAAACAGATTTGCAAGTGAATCCGATTGGGTTAGGGGCAAATGCAGTCGGAGGGCACAATCTGTATCCTGATTTAGATGATAAAGTCGGTATTGATGTAATTAGAACAGCCATTGATCATGGCATGAATTTTATTGACACAGCTTTTTCTTATGGGAATGGTCGTTCTGAGGAGTTAATCGGTCAGGCGATTAAAGATATCGGCCGACGGGAAGATGTTGTCATAGCGACAAAAGCAGCACAAAAATATATCAATGGTGAGCGTATTGTTGATAATTCACCTGAGTTTTTAAAGCAGAGTGTTGATGAAAGTTTGCGTCGCTTGCAAACTGATTATATCGATTTATTTTATATTCACCATCCCGATGAAGACACACCTAAGGCGGAAGCAGTGGGGGCATTGCAAGAATTGAAAGAAGCTGGAAAAATAAGAGCAATTGGTGTTTCCAATTTTTCAATGGAGCAATTAGAAGATGCTAACCAAGACGGTTACGTTGATGTTTTCCAGGGGGAATATAATTTAATTAATAGAAGTGCTGAAACGGAGTATTTCCCTTATATGAAGGAACACCAAATTTCCTTTGTACCTTATTTCCCACTTGTATCTGGTTTGTTGGCAGGAAAATATGATGAAAATACAACCTTTCCGAAAGATGATTTACGTTCTAGCCAACCACATTTCCAAGGTGAAACTTTCCTAGAAAACTTGAGGAAAGTTGAGAAAATCCGTGAAATCGCTCAAGCCAAAAACGTTGAGGTTGTCCATGTTGTTTTGGCATGGTATTTAACCCAAGATGCCATTGACGCGATTATTCCTGGTGCTAAACGCCCAGATCAAATCATCAGTAATTTACGAACATTAGAAGTTCAGCTAACCGAAGAAGAAATCAAAGCAATCGGAAATATTTTTAGCTAATGGGATGAAGGGATAAGTTCCGTGATCCATTAAATTGGAAGGGGTGAGGTGGCTACCCCCTAAACCCATTGCATTGGCTGTAGTTTTCTCTTCATATCTCTGATATTTGGGCGGAGTTTCGCTATTTTTCGTATCGAGTTCGCATATTATGGATCAACTTACCTCGTTTTCCGAGCGAGTTAGCTTGATTATCGAGCGACTTACCGCATTTCCGAGCGACTTTCCATATTTCCGAGCGACTTTCCATATTTCCGAGCGACTCTGCCCGATTATCGAGCGACTTTACCCGATTATCGAGCAACTTTCCCCCATTTACGATCAACTTTTATAGCAAGTTTAGACCAATGACGAGCGACTTTAGGATTTTGCCTAGTTCATCGCTTAAATCAAAGAGCCGAACATCAAACACATGAAAAGGGGTTTATTTCGGTCCTTAAGACCATGGAGCTTTGGTTTTAGCCGAGCGCAAAACACATGAAAGGGGCTATCGGTCAAATCAGATATAGGACGAAAAATCCACCCCCAAACCCCACCCCTTCGTCCCGAAACAACTAGCTAAGAAGGAACATCAAGATGGAGGTTGATTCACATTAAAGCGATTATTGTTAAACAGCCGGGTGGCGTAGAGCAACTGGAAATGGTTGATTATGCTAAGCCGGAACCAAAAGAGAATGAATTATTGATTAGAGTACATGCGTCTGCGGTAAATCGACTTGATATTATTACGCGTGAGCAAGGGGCCCGTTATTATGATCATCCGATTTTAGGGGTGGAAGTGGCTGGCATTGTTGAGAAAACGGTGTCTGGATCGGGGATTGAAGAAGGTGCGCGGGTGATGGGGCTTGTCAGTGGGGGCGGTTATGCAGAATATGCGGTCATGCCAGCTGATCGGGCGATGCTGATTCCGGAAAATCTCTCTTTTGAGGAAGCGGCAGCGATTCCGGAAGTATTTTTAACTGCCTATCAAACGTTATTTTGGCTAGGTGAATTACAAAAAGATGAAACTGTGTTGATTCACGCTGGTGGCAGTGGCGTGGGGACGGCTGCGATTCAACTGGCGAAGCAACTCGGTCAAGCTAAGGTTATTATGACGGCTGGTTCTAAGGAAAAAGTTGATTTTGGTCTGAAGTTGGGAGCAGATGTCGGGATCAATTATAAGGAGCAGTCCTTTGACCAAGAGGTAATGGCAGCCACTGATAAACAAGGCGTTGATTTGATTATGGATTTTGTTGGTGCTTCCTACTGGGAAAAGAATATGGCCAGTATCAAGGTTGATGGCCGTTGGATATTAATTGGCTTTCTTGGCGGATCAACACTTAACCAACTAAATATTGAAGGGTTAATCGCCAAGCGGATTAAAATGATTGGCACGACACTTTCGACTAGAAGTGATGAATATAAAGCGAGATTGAGCAAGGAATTTATGGAAAAAACAAACGAGCTTTTCACAAATAAAAAATTGCAACCGATTGTAGATAAAGTTTTTCCGCTTGCTGATATTAAACAAGCTCATCAGTACATGGAAGCGAACAAAAATATTGGAAAAATTATTTTAACTGTTTAATAGGAAAAGTTCCGATCACCTCTTTAAATAGGCCACTAAAATAGCTAAAATTCATATCTTAATATAATGAAGAAATCTGATTTACTCCTCTTAAGGTTGACAGATTGAACATAATAATCTGTTTATCTTAGGGGGAGTTTTTTCCTCAATAAGGATAGGTACACATCAATTTCCAAAATTATGTTATCATCACGGCAACACAGCATCCCCGTCAGTTTGAAGATCTAGATACCAGCCTCACCAGAATCCATCTCATTCCATCAATCATCCGCTCATATTCTTCATTTCGCACAATTCCGCCAAATAGCAGATAAACGTTTATACATCATCAAGCTCTAGAAAATATAATATATCGTACAAATGATAGAAAAAGGCGTGAAAATATGATCATTAAAACAGCATGTCATAAAGGCCGATTAGTGTTGAAGTTTACTCCTGAACAAGGCGATCCCGTTTCCCATCATAAATTTAGTAACAGTTATAAAAAGAGCAAAAAGGTATCGATGACTTCAATGCAATGTGAAATACATTTACCATCTGATTGGACAATCACCAGTGTACATCCTGATCTTTTTGCCCTTGCTATGTTAGCGACAATTTATCCATTTGCAGGGAAAACGATTCGTCTACCATTTGGGATCAGCCAATATTTTCATGATCAAGTGTTTAAGATTACGAAGAAAAAGATTTTACCGATTGACAAAAAGTTATCCCGGCGAAAGGCAACAACCAATGCTGTGCCAGCATTGACCTTTAGTGGTGGTATTGATTCAACCGCTGCTGTAGCCTTACTACCTGATAAGACCCACTTACTATATTTTGATCGTATTGTGCCAAAGGGAACGAAAACTTTATTGAATCAAGAAGCAGCTTACTATGCCTGTAAACAGATGAAGAAGTTGGGTAAAGCCGTTCATAATATAAAAACTGATTTACAATATTTACGGAAACCAGTGGGGTTTAGCACATTTTTGACCGATGCCGTGCCAGCATTATTGTTAGCCGATTATCATGGTTATGATGCCCTCGCCAACGGTCAAACGTTGGATCTAGGCTATCGAATCGGGCATCTTGGCTATGAAGATTGTCGTGAGACCGAATTGGCTAAACCGTGGCATCCCTTATTGCAGGCAGTTGATATGCCTTATACGTTACCGACAATTGGCTTAAGTGAGGTTGTTACGACAAATATTGTCCGGCAATCACCCTATGCGGAATTTGCTCAGGCATGCAGTAGAGGAAAAATTAAAAAACCATGTATGAATTGTTATAAATGTTTTCGAAAAAGTTTGTTGGAAAAAGTGATGACGAACAGCCCGATAAACGACAAATATTTAGATGAGTTATTTCAGATCAAGGATGTTAAACGGGTTCTGGCTACGAAACATTTACATTACGGGAATGTGATTACCTATATCACATCCCATTATCATGGCAAACATCCAGAAATGCTGGCATTAAAGAAAAAAACAAGAGGCGATCGCTTAGATGTTTCCTGGATGAACAAATGGTATCCAGATGCTGAAGAGTTCCTCGCACCAAAATACCGGGATGAAGTGAAAAAACGAATTTTTAAATATGTAAAACCGATGAATCAGAAAGATATTCAAACGATGAAAAAATCATTTAGTAAAGAATATTTTCAAAAATAAGCGTGGTGTCTACGAATCGATGATTCCTGATAAGTTAAAAAGAAGTAAAGGGGTTAGGCGCTATGGATAAACCTAACATCCTCATATTGGTGAGGAGATTTGATAAACTTTTTCCGAAGCATAAGGTGAAGTATGAATTTTTACAGGCAATAGAAAAAGTTGCAAATGTTACTTACCATCATGAAGACGGAGATATATTAGCAATTTTAAAGCAGCAAAAAGTTAAACCCGACTTCATTCTGCATTATGATATCACTGCCCGTAATTTGTTATCACCGAGAATTAAACATTTAGATAAAATTGATATTCCCATTGGCGCCTACGTGATTGATGCTCATTGGCGACCTGATCAAAGAAAAGAATATTTCGAAAGCAATAACATCTCGTTAATTTTTTCTGTCAGCAAATATCCATTTCTCAAGCGCTACCCTGAATATAAGGGAAAATTCCGTTATCTTCCATTCTCTATTAATCCAAATATTATTAAAGATTGGCAGTTGCCGAAGGATATTGATTATTTATTGATGGGCCACATTGCGCGGAGTTATCCGTTTCGCATCAAGGTCCGGGATAAAATGAAAAATATGAGAAGTTTTGTTTACCATAAACACCCTGGTCACCTGAAGAAAGACCGCTCGTTATATATTATTGATGAAGAATATGGCAAGGAAATTAACCGGGCGAAAATATTTTTCACGTGTGGCTCGATTTATAAATATCCGGTCATGAAGTACTTTGAAGTGCCCGGTTGTAACACACTGTTAATTGCAGAAAAAAATCGGGATCTCACCGATCTAGGCTTTAAAAATGGGATTCATTATGTTGTGGCTGATGAAACAAATTTTTTTGAAAAAGCAACCTACTATATAAAAAATGAGACAAAGCGAAAAGAAATTGCTTTAAATGGATATCATTTTATTCATAAGCATCATACCCATGAAGTAAGAGCTAAACAATTTATCCGGTACGTCCAAAACTTCCTTAACAAATAATATATTGAATGAGGGTGAGGGGTAAGAGGTCAATCACTGAGGATTGACCTCTATTATTATGTTGTAGGCAATCC
>CALAMD010000061.1 GCA_937925695.1 uncultured Bacillaceae bacterium
AAAATTTTTTGATGAATTTTTTGAAATTCTTTTATTGTAGAGAAGATGTAGAGTGATCGATATTAATATAACTAGATAGAGAAAAACATGCGAAGGGGGTGGAAGTGTATGAGAGCAATTCTTATCGATGATGAGCAACATGCGTTAACGTTTCTTGAACGGCAATTACATAAACATAGTCAAATCGAAGTGATCGCAAAATATTGTTACTTTGATATCAAAATCAATAAAGACATTCTCAATGAAATCAACATTGTTTTTTTAGACATTGACATGCCTAATATCAATGGATTAGAATTAGCCGAACAACTACTTGAGATTAATCCAGACTTATTCATTGTTTTTGTCACGGCTTTTAACGAATACGCTGTGCAAGCCTTTGAGCTAAATGCATTAGACTATATTTTAAAACCTGTTGACCAAAAACGACTTAAGAAGACGTTAAATCGTATTAGTGAGAGACGTCAAAATAACGCAATAAGCGAGCCCATTGCTGAGGATCACTTACAAATCAATATGTTTCAACAACTATCCTTCCAGACATCTAATGCAACGAAACTAATAAAATGGCGAACGAAAAAAGCGCAAGAAATCTTTTCTTATTTACTTCACAACGTAAATCAAACCGTAAGAAAATCCCATTTAGCTGAATTGTTTTGGCCGAACTTTCAACAAGAAAGAGCTTATTCTCAGCTATATACGGCCATCTATCATATTAGAAAAGTATTAACAAAATATAAGGCATACTTAACAATAAAAAATATTCATGAAGGATATATGTTAGCGATTGATCACACAACAATTGATGTAGTTGATTGGGAAAGTGCATTAAATAGTGCCCCGACCTTGACAATGAACACAATCAATGAATATGAACAGATTATGAAACTATACACAGGTGCTTATTTAGCCGTCCATGAATATTTTTGGGCAGAGGCTGAACGATATCGGTTGGAACTATTATGGTTAGATGCAGCAAGAGCAATGGCTGATCTTTATTGGCAACATAACGATGTTGATAAAGCCATTCAATGGTACGAAAACATTTGTCAAAGTATCCCGGAAGATGAAAAGGCAAATTTTATGTTAATGAAGATATACGATACGTTAGGTTATGGTTTACTTGTTAATCATCAATACCAGCAATTCCAACATACTTTGCAAGACTTAAACATAGAAATGGATTCGGAAATTCAAGCTTGGTATGAAAGTAGGAATGCCTTAAATTAGTAAGTGAATTTTCGGGGATTTGGTAGTACTTTAAGAGGCATAGAAAATATCCTTAAACAACAGACAAAAGCGCTGTTTCCTTATATAGACAGGTGGAAAACAACGCTTTTTTTATTTATACATAATGTATGTTCATGATGTTTCTTCTAAGGTGATTGTCAAAAAAATCGGCATAGCTGACAAGCTATACCGATTGTTATTCACCCTTATTTTATTTGAGCTAATTTATACGATCCTAACTACTGGGTCACTTCTTTTTTATTTCTGCGCAAAATTTTGTTAGCTAAATTATCAAATAATACATAAATGACCGGAATGAGAAGTAATGTAAAGATACTTGATACGGTTAATCCAAAAATAATCGTAACCGCCAATGGTTGTTGTAATTCTGCTCCTTCTCCTAGGGCTAAACCTAATGGAATCATTGCAAAGATAGTTGTTAATGTAGTCATTAAAATTGGACGTAACCTTGTTTTTCCTGCTTCAATAATCGCTTCATATCGGTCCATACCACGTCGACGTAAAATATTAATATAGTCAACAAGGATAATCGAGTTGTTAACAACAATTCCGGCTAGCATGATGAGCCCAATAAACCCTGGGATACTTAAGGAAATATTTGTGACGACATGCCCTAAAATTACCCCAATGATTGCTGTTGGCATGGCGAACATGATGACAAATGGATACAAGAAGTTTTCAAACTGTACCGCCATCACAGCATACACTAGAAAGATCGCAAATAATAATGCTAGTGTCAGTTCGGCAAATGATTGGGCCATGTCTTCTGCTTCCCCACCAATATTATAGTCGTAGCCCTCTGGTAAATTCATTTGTTCCAAACGTGTTTCAATATCATTAACAATACTCGCTAAATCCCGGTTGACGATATCACTTGTAACATTAATTTGCGGTTGTTGATTTTGTCTTAACAAGGCTACCGGACCTTGCATTTCTCTAAATTCGGCTACTTCTTCTAAGGCGATCATCGTACCGGTTGGTGTTTGGATTTTGAGATCTTCTAAGTCACTTATCGTACTCCGCTCTTCTTCAGGATAGATGAGCGTAACATCCATTTCCCGACCTGCTTCCCGATACCGGGTAGCTACTTGACCATTAAATTGCAAATCAATTTGGCCAATAATTTGTTGCTGATTTAAGCCGTACATGGCGGCTTTAGCATCATCAATTTCAATCCGCATTTGCGGAATCCCGTCTGATGCAGAGGTCTCTGGGTTAAACACCCCATCAACTTTCGCTATCTCATCAACGACTTGCTCAGCCAATTCTCTTAAGACAGTATGCTCAGGACCATTTAGTTCAATTTGAATTGGTGAACCAAAACTCATACTACTATCCATCTCACTAACCGTGATTTCTGCACTTGGAATGTCCTGTAATTCCTTAGATAAGTTTTGGACAATTTCAGTTGTTGTTTTATCCCGATCTGTTGACGGTGTTAACTGAATGGTGTAAGTAGCTTGATTCCCAGTACCACCAAAAGCAGCAAATCCGCCCCCACCAAGGCTCATGTAATTCGTCTCAATATATTCTTCATATGCTGTCAGTTTCTCATTCACTTGATCGGTTACTTTTTCCGTATACTCTAAAGAAGTGCCTGGTGCTGTTGTGACAGTAATTTGTACTTGTCCTTGGTCAGCGGCAGGAAATAATTCTGCGCCAATAAACGGAATAAACGCTAAACTAGCAACGATAGCTATAATCGTCCCGGTAACAGCTGTTTTCCGATGGTTAAGGACCCATTTTAAAGCACGCTCATAACCATTCGTTAGCCGTTTAAGTAATCTGTTAAACCAATACTTATCTTCGCCATCGTTGATTGTTTTCGTTAATAGCTTTGAAGACAGCATCGGTACTAGAGTGATGGCAACAGCAAGGGATGAGATTAATGAAAAGGTTACTGTCAACGCTAATGGTGCAAACAAATCAGCTGCTAACCCTTCAACAAAAACAATCGGTAAAAATACGACTAAAGTCGTTAACGTTGATGCGATAACAGCCGGGGTTAATTCTGTTGCCCCTTTGACCGCAGCATCAAAAAGACTGTGTCCTTTTTGGCGGTAGGAATAGATATTTTCTAAAATAACGATTGAGCTATCAACAACCATCCCTAATCCTAAGGCCAATCCACCGAGTGTGAGGATGTTTAAAGATTCACCGGTAAAGTACATCAAGATAAATGTTGAAATAATCGCGATTGGTATTGAAATCCCAATGACAATCGTCGCTCGAACACTCTTTAAAAAGAGTAACAAGATACCAATGGCGATGGCGCCACCAATTAAAATGTTGTCAATAACCGAGTCAATTGACATCTCAATAAATTCGGATGTGTCAATGACAACATCAAGTGAAATGTTTTCACCAAGTTCTTGTTTTAAATCTTCCATGCTATCCTTAATTTGTCTCGCCACATCGACCGTATTACCATCAGTCTTTTTCATCACAGACAATACAAGGGATGGCTCACCGTCCACTAATGTAAGGGTGGATGTTTCTTTAAACGTATCTTGCACATCTGCAACATCGGCGATTTGTATCGTAGCGCCTGTTGGTGTTTGCACAATTGTTTGTTCAATGTCGGTTAGGGATTCAAATTCACCAACTACCCTTATTTGTAGGTCTTGACTGCCTTTTTGTACAGTACCAACTGAAGATGATTGATTGGCACTATAAAGTGCTTGCATCAACATCTGGGTTGACACACCATATTGTTGCAGTTTTGTTTGATCGAGGACCAATTGAATTTCCCGTTCTTTTGCCCCTTCAATCGTTACTGAAGCAACGCCCTCTTGTCTTTCAAAGTAAGGAACTACCTCATCTTCAGCCAATTGGGTTAACGTAGCTGCATCTGCGCCTGTTAAGCTCACCCAAATAACTGGTAATTGATCTGGGCTAAACCGTAAAATGTTTGGCTCACCAGCTCGATCAGGCAAAAATCCTTTAATTTGATCTACTTTTTCCCGTACGTCAAGCAATGCTTGATCTAAGTCAGTTCCATTTTTAAACATCAATAATACAAGGGATGCACCTGCTTGGGATTGGGATTGAATCGTTTCTATCCCTTCAACCGTACTTAAGGTGGCTTCAATCGGTCGACTAATTAAATTTTCTACTTCTTCTGGAGCTGCATCATGATAACTCGTTGCAACGACGGCGATAGGTAGATCTATTTCGGGTAATAAATCAATCACTAATCCCCGCAGTGAAACAATACCTAAAGCAATAATCGCAGCAACGATCATAATGACGCCGACTGGACGTTTTACGGATGTTTTGACTAGTTTCAAGATTCATTCCCCTCTTCTACAACATTGACTTGACTTCCATCTGTAAGTGTTAGCTGGCCATTGATGACCACTTCATCGCCTTCATTAACTTCACCTTTGATCGCTGTTAGTTCGGATTGAAAGACTAATACTTCGATCTCCGTTTTAACAGCGACATTATCATTGACTACATAAATAAAAGTTCCATCGCTTTCTTCAACGATTGCTTCCGTTGGTAAAATAAGTGCATTTTCCACTTTCTGCTCAGGAATCGTCAGGCTAGCAATCATACCAGCTATAAGCTCATCATTGTTATTTTCAACGACGGCTTCAATAGGATATAACCCTGTTTCATCAGGCATTGAAGCAATAGAAGTTACTTCTACTTCATATGCTTGATCATGAATAATAGCTTCGTACGTTTCCCCTTTTTCAAGTAAAGAACGGACCTGATGGGTCACACCCGTTTGAATGAGAAATTCCTTTGTATCGACAATGGTTGCAAAGGGTTCGGTTTCCACCGCGATATCTTCCTCTTTGTAAGAAAGATTATTAATCTCACCTGTCGCCGGTGCTTTAATCTCCTGCTTGCCTGCAGGTGTGATAAGTGTAGCGATCACCTCATCTTCCTCGATGATATCGCCATTTTCTACCTCAAGTTTTTCAATTTCACCAGGCATTTGAATCATCACAGGTGTTATACTGGAAGGCATTAAGCGACCATATATCTGTTTATCAACTACTAAGTTACCTTCTTCAATAAAAGCTGTTTCTACAGCAACAACTCTTTCTTCTACTTTTTCTTCAGGTTCCTCTGTTTCCTGACAAGCTACCAATAACGTCACCATTAATAATATACTTATTAGCGTTAACCATTTTTTCATCTTTATTTATCTCCTTTCATCCCTTACTATAAAAGATCAATATGTAATATATCAGCAATTTTTTTAGTAGCGTCTTTTAGTTCATCTATCCCGGCAAAATGAGCCAAGAGACCTTGAATGACAATTTTATGTTCATCTGGTTGACTTAACTTTTCATCCAGTACCTTTATCACATCTAATAATTGGGCTCGTTTGGACTGGGATATTGTTAGTTGATCAACTTTCTGCTGTATTGATAAGAGTATCGAATTTAGCTTGTCTTGCTTTTGTTGCTTTTGAAATATTTCTTCATACCGTAATGGGAGATGATCGGCTGTAATTAACGGTTGTTCTTTTTTGGCCAGCATCCCTTTGACCATCTCATCTAAACGATTTATTAAGTACGGTCCAATTCGGTCTTGATCAATCTGGACACCGTCAATGACAATCTTTTCAACAAAACCGCTAATCAACCCTTCAATTTGTGTGACCAAGTCATTCACGTAACGGTCTATCTTATTCCCGTAAATTGCGGCTACATTTTGTTTTAGCCAATGATAATTATCGGTTTTGAGTTGTTGTAGGATTTGAACTGCTTGATCACCGATTGAGATATCTTCCCTAAGGTACATAATAATAAAATTTCGGTGTTGGAAAATAAATTTCATCATCGTATTAATTTGATCTGCGAAATTATCTTTAGGTGATTTCTCGGGTAAATGTGCGGTATCAATTTGCTTCGTTAGCTTTGTATAAAAGTATTGAATAGCAGTAACAATAAAGTCTTCCTTAGAAGAAAAGTACAAATAAAATGCACCTTTAGAGATGCCTGCTGCTTCGGCTATTTCTTGAATCGAAGTTAAATGATAACCTTGTTCAGCAAAAAGCTTCATACCCGCTTCAATTAGGCTGATCTTTTTTTGATTCATATATACACCTTCTTTATTATCCACCGGCTTTACCAACCTATTGACTGACCGGTCAGTCAATAGAATTATAATAAATCACTCTTTCATCATACATGTAATTTGTTTAGATGTGCAAGTAATTAGAATTTAATTCATTGCGCCCCATGATGAGTATATGCTACATGCAAAATCGGATTACCTTAAAGGTTAAACTGTGCTACAATAAGAACTAATCGATGACTATGATGAAAGGAGTTTTACCTTGGATATTGCTGCTTTATCAGTCGTTATGGCAAATCATCAATTAAAAACACAAGCGAGTATCGCGGTGATGAATCATGCAAAGAATTTTGCTGAACTACAAGGACAACAATTTGTTGACCTGCTAAAAAGTTCGCAAATATCACCGACTCCTTCCCATCCATCATTAGGCACCCAGATTGATGTTAAAGTTTAGTGAAAAAGTCTACATATTTCTAATAGCTATAGTGCTTATTAACAATAACCATATTAAAGTCTTCCTCTAAACAACATCATTTACATCATAAAAGTCCCCATCTGTACATGAGGGGACTTTTTAGTTCATCGGCATGTTTTAGTTTTATCAGGTACAATTTTAACATTGCCGTTCCATGATCTACTTACGGATTGTTATTGTTCTGGTTGTTCTCGTTGTTGTCATTTCCAGGGGTATTGTCATCTAATATATCATCGTTATTGTTTCTATTGTTATTATCATTGATATTGCCATTATTATCTGGCTCTAAAGGCGCATTGTTCTGATTATTGTCCTCTTGATTTTGGGGAACATTGTCCTGGTTTTGATTATTATCCTGATCATCATTAGATGCACAACCAACCATCAATGATAAAGCCAAAATAGGTGTGAAGATCATTACAAGCCATTTTCTTTTCATCTAACTTCCCTCCTTTTGATTGCTTTCGAACTTATCTTAACCACTTTCATTTTTGTGATACAAAAAACCTGAAAAAATTTAAAGCAAGAGAAGTACGTTTAGATGTCAGATAAATGGCTTGTGAAATTGATGTTATTGAATGGCAAACATGATTTCTGCCTGGCAAGCTATTTCACCGTTAACAGATGCAATACCTTTTCCTTTTCCAATTGATCCCTTCATCCGGGTAATCTCAATTTCCAATTTCAATTGATCGCCAGGAACAACTTGTCGTTTAAAGCGACATTTATCGATACCAGCTAAGAAGCCAATTTTACCTTTGTTCTCTTCTTTACTCAACACGCCAATTGCACCAAGTTGGGCAAGAGCTTCTAAAATTAACACCCCTGGCATAACTGGGTACTCTGGAAAGTGCCCAGCAAAAAAAGGTTCGTTAATCGTTACATTTTTGATACCAGTTACTTTTTTTCCTTCTTCCATCTCTGTCACTTTATCGACTAATAAAAAAGGATAGCGATGAGGTATAATTTCCTTAATTTGTTGAACATTATACATATGTAAAGCCTCCTTATTTTTTTATTTTCGCATGCTGTTGTACATGAATGACCCCATTATAGCAAAAGGTGTACATGCTGTTAACCATTTCAGTCATAATCAATTTAAGGGACACAAAAAGCTCATGAATGTATTAAATATGACACTTTGTCAAATGTAGACATATAAGTTTCTTTACATTGATAGGTCCAATGTACACGAACTTGGATTGAAAAGAATACTTAGTGTACATTGGGCGGTTTAAATTGCACGAACTCAG
>CALAMD010000062.1 GCA_937925695.1 uncultured Bacillaceae bacterium
AGTTAATCTTGCTAAAGACCTGCGGTTAAAGGCGGTATCTTCCGCTGCCAATTGAGCTTTAAATTCCTCTACAGCTGTTTTTAATGATGCTCGATATTCAGGTACTGGACCATCATATATGGTCACGTGCCTTTTTCTGGCATTCATTTTTTCGCGATAAGCCAATGCTTTTCTTTCATGAAAAGCAACCCCTTCAACTTGGCCTGGTTTATGAAGATCACCTTGGTCGGGATGCTTGAGAACCGCTAGTACTTCAACGAGCCAAAAGTTACCCCGGTCTTCAATAACCTTGCCAATATATGTACCTGAATTATAAGTAGCTTTTACAATGGAATTGATCGTTATTTCTTGCATGTGCTTTACCCCCTTTTCTCTATTGTGCCAAAAATTCTTAGTTTTAGCGAATAAATACAACATTGACAAAATATTTGCTATAATTTTATATAGAGGGAAGTGAGCTAGATGGACATGTATTTTCTGTATTTTCCAACAGATAAAACGGAATATATTCCCGCTTTTATCACATTGGTAATTTTCATGATTGGCGCAGTGGCAACCATGTATATGTTTTATAAAAAATCTAAAAAAGAAGAAAAGTATTTTGATGAAAAGTATGATGATATAGATCACTTTATAGATGACCATTCACAAGACGAACAAGAGAAATAACGATACATAGATGACTAACATTATCTAATTGGTAAATAATAAACGGTAAAGAAGAATCGAAGGAGCATCCCCATCATGTTGCGTTTATTATTTACCATCGGATTACTGTTTTTATTTGGGTGTCAAGCGAATTCAGAAACAACAAGGGAAATAGAAATGTACAACGGTGTAGGAGATATGGTTGGCACAGCCACCCTTACAGAACACCCAGATGGTGTTGAGATAAAGTTAAAGGTGGAAGGTTTGTCACCAGGATTCCACGGCATTCATATTCATGAATTACCTAAATGTGAAGGGCCCGATTTTAAAAGTGCAGGAAATCATTTAAATCCAGATGGTAAAGAACACGGTCTTTTGCATCCAAAAGGGCCCCATCTAGGGGATTTACCAAATATTGAAGCAGACGGTAGTGGACAAGTTGATGTGGAATTAATGGTTGCTGAAGCTACGCTACTAGAAGGGAAAAAGTCGTTGTTAAGAGATGAAGGTACTTCTTTAATCATCACAGAAGGACAAGATGACGGAATGAGTCAACCGAGTGGAAATTCAGGGGCAAGACTCATTTGTGGTGAAATAAAACGTAAAGCTGGTGACAAAAGTACCGAATCACCTACAGATCCAACAGAGTCAGATCGAGAGCAAAAAGAGGAATAATCGTCAACAATAACATGATAAAATATATACCTAAAGATTGAGAGCATGATCAATCTTTAGGTATTATTTATTTTTGATGAATAGCTTTGATGATACGTTCAATGCCTAATTGCAATGTGCTTTTAGGACAAGCAATATTCATGCGCATAAAATGTTCGCCTTCCTGGCCATATTCAATACCTGGACTGAGGCCAACTTTAGCTTCATCGATCATAAAACGACGTAATGATTTTGCGTCTAGATTTAAGGCCTGGCAATTAATCCATAGTAAATAGGTACCTTCAGCTTCAATGACTTCTAACCCTGTCTGATGGTCGATAAACATGGTTGTGACATACTGCTTATGTTCCGTCAGCACGTCGATGAGCTCGTTTAACCATGGTTCTCCATAGTTATAGGCGGCTTCTAAGGCTGTAATTCCCATCGTGTTTAAGGTAGTAAAACCTTGATTCTTTAGTTCATTTTTCATTTGTAATCGTAAATTTTTATTACTGATGATCAGATAAGATGCCTGTAGGCCAGCTAAATTAAATGTTTTTGTAGGGGACATCAACGTGATCGTATTGTCAGCAATTTCCTCAGAAAGGGAAGCGATTGGAATGTGACGGTATCCCGGATAAATCAGATCACAATGAATTTCGTCTGAAAAAATCAACACATTATATTTTATACACAATCTTGCCAACTCTCTGAGTTCATCTTCTCGCCAAACCCGACCGACGGGATTATGAGGTGAACATAAGATAAAGGCTTTGACGCCGGTTTTTAATTGTTCTTCAAAATGGGCAAAGTCAATCTCGTATCGATTGTTTGTGAGTTTTAGTGGATTTGTGACAATTTGTCGTCGTTGTTTCGTGATCATTTCATAAAATGGCGTATAAACAGGTGTTTGGATCATGATTTTATCATTCACTTTAGTCAACGCTCTAATCGCAGCATATAGACTAGGGACAACCCCAGAGCTAAAGAGTAGCCAACTAGGGTGAATGGACCATTGATGGCGTTTGCTAACCCAGTTGATAATTGAATCTTTTACTTTTTGATCGATGACAGTGTAGCCATAAATCCCATGTTTGACCCTTTCCATTAATGCCTCTTGTACTTCAATTGGTGCTTGGAAGTCCATATCTGCTACCCACATTGGTACAACTTCTTCACTTTGAAACACAGTCTGTAGCAGATCCCATTTTACTGAACGGGTATTTCGTCGCTCATAATATGTATCGAAATTCATGTCATATATCCTCCTGTAATCATCTATGTACTATTATACATGATGACAAAAAAAAGAAGCAAAGTGAGTAAACACTTTGCTTACAGGGGGAATACGAGAAAGTCTTACACTAAAAGTATACCCCTCTGTTTTGAAAATAAACATATTATTTATAAATCTATAGGCGTTTTTCAAGTTCTTCTTTTTCTTTTTCAAAACCTTCTTTACCTAGTAAAGCAAACATATTACGTTTGTAGGCCTCGACACCTGGTTGGTCAAACGGATTGACACCAAGTAAGTATCCGCTGAGCGCACATGCTTTTTCAAAGAAATAAACGAGATAACCAAATGTATAAGCATCAAGCTTAGGTAAATCAACGATTAAGTTCGGTACTTGACCATCATTATGGGCTAAAATAGTCCCTTGGAAAGCTTTATCATTGATTTCATGAATTGTTTTTCCAGCTAAGTAATTTAACCCGTCAAGGTTCTGCTCATCCGCCTCAAGGGTAATATTTTCTCGAGGTTCATTAACGTGTAGCACTGTTTGGAAAATATCACGTCTACCTTCCTGAATATACTGACCAATTGAGTGAAGGTCTGTCGTAAAGTTTGCTGAAGCAGGGAAAATACCCTTCAGATCTTTACCTTCACTTTCGCCAAATAGTTGTTTCCACCATTCAGCGAAATATTGTAAATGAGGTTCGTAATTAACGAGAATTTCAATAGATTTTCCTTTGTTATATAAAATATTTCTAACTGCTGCATATTGATAAGCTGGGTTGTTGCTAAGTGAAGGATCTGATAGATCATTCATCGCTTCCTTGGCACCTGCCATCATATCTTCAATATTAATTCCACTTACTGCAATTGGTAGTAAGCCAACAGCTGTTAGTACTGAATAACGTCCACCGACATCATCAGGAATGACGAATGTTTTATAACCTTCTTGATCAGCAACAGATTTTAATGCACCTTTTGCTTGATCCGTCGTTGCATAAATCCGATTTTTTGCTTCCTCTTTACCATATTTTTCTTCGAGGTATTTCTTAAAGATACGAAACGCGATGGCTGGTTCTGTCGTTGTACCACTTTTTGAGATGACATTAATGGAAATATCTTTTCCTTCAATCACATCAAATAATTCTTTCATATATGTGGAGCTCATATGGTGCCCGACAAAAATGACCTGGGGTGCCTGGCGTTGCTCTTTAGTTAGATAGTCTTGAAATGAATGAGTTAACATTTCAATGGCTGCTCTGGCGCCTAAATAAGAACCACCGATGCCAATGACGAGCAGAATATCGGAGTCCTGTCTGATTTTCTCAGCACTCGCTTGGATACGGGCGAACTCTTCTTTATCATAATCTTCAGGTAAGGTAATCCATCCTAAAAAGTCATTACCTGGACCTGTTTTATTATGTAAAGCATCATGAGCCGTTTTTACGTAGGGCTCTAATTGGTCGATTTCTGCTTGACTAAAGAAGTCCATTGCTTTGTCATAAGTAAACTTGATGTGTGTCATTTTTGCTAATCCTCCCTATTAAAAACATCTTATTCTAACTTTAACGGAGTAAAGCTGGTAAATCAAGCTATTTTGTTCCTTATCATCCACTAAATTGTTAAAATTAATGGTTAAAAAAAAGAGACATACTCAAGAAAATGTGATGTTGTCATCAAACATTTTTGAGAAAGCCTCATCGGTTAACAATTATTTATAGATTTTTTCACGCTCTTTTGATTGCTCAATCCACTCTTGAAGTTTATCCTTCAATGAATTAAAACCATTATTTCCATCATCTACTTTAGATGTAGCAGTTTGTTTTTTCGCCGCTGTTTTCGTGCTTGGTGCTTTTTCTGTTGCGCGAATTGATAGAGCAATTTTATTTGTTTTTTCGTCAATATTTAGCACTTTAACTTTTACTTGTTCACCAATCTTTAAGTAATCATTAATATCTTTAACATATCCGTGAGTTATTTCAGATATATGAACCAACCCTTGAGTATCTTCGGCAATTGTAACAAAGGCACCGTATGGTTGAATTCCAGTTACTTTTCCTTCAACGATTTGGCCAACTTCTAGCTTTTCTGTCATGTTGAACATCTCCTGTACAGTTTTCATTTCTTTCACAATGAAGAATTATAACATAGTATAAATTGATTCGCAAAATTTATCGAATATAATGCTTGTTATTAAATAAACAAATCTACTATGAAATGGATCGTTCGTAAAGAAAGTTGTTATTGATAAAAAAGTTGCTAACATTGGTGTTATGTTAGCAACGTATCGCATCAACTTACTGTATGTTTATACTTCTTGTAGAGTTTGTTTTAAACTCTGATAGACCCCTGACCATAAATTCTCGTCTTCAGAAAAGGCTTTTTTCGTTGCTCGTACCATTTCTTTAAACTTTTCTTGATAATCTTCAGCATCTTTTGGTGGCAAATTATCACGATAAGGAGCAACAAAAGCTCTCGTTGTCTCAGCCATTGGTCCCCATTTTGCTACTTCATTTCCATCTTCGTCAATAAAGACAAAAATCGGGATAATACGCTTCTCATTTGTTAAATATTGGTCCATTAAATCTAAGTTTTCATCTCTAGGCAAGATCCGTACAGGCATATTAGCTTTATCGGCTATATGCAGTAAAATTGGTATATTTAACATACAATGGGTACACCATACTTCGGCTAGGACAATGACCCGTAAATTCTTTTCCTGTAACTCTTGAAAGAAGGCATCATCATTAGGTATTTGAAACTTTTCGTTTATGTTTGTAAATCCTTCTTTTAAGTTATCCAGTGTGGCAATGTAGTTTTCAGGCGTTAATCCTTTTTCAAACCATTGATTTAGATCCACTATCATCACTCCTCTTACATAGATACATTAAGTGTACTCAACCTTGGAAAGTGCGTAAACTAAAATGCTTAGTCTACGTCGTAAGCAATTCGTTTTTTATAAGAATGCATACTTTTAAGAAGCGAAAGAGTAATCCCTGGGTCTATCATTCACTTATGAGGTCATTTAACAGGGGATAGAAGTCTGTTCAAATCGTTTAAAGGTTCTCTTTCCTCGTTACCGGAAAACATGATCCTTTTATCGTCATAATCCGCCTGATTAATTATTCGATGCAAGGTGGTTGCATATGTCATGTCGATGGGATATAATCAATTTAACAATAAAATATCGATTTGATCTTCGGGGCAGGGTGTAATTCCCGACCGGCGGTGTTGAACGTTGAAACGTTCTAAGTCCGTGAACCACTGATGTGGTGGACCTGGTGAGAATCCAGGACCGACAGTTAGAGTCTGGATGGGAGAAGATTGAACAGGTGTTTTGGCATATTTTATATTTTTGTCAAACATCTCTTGTGTTACTAATGATGTCACATACCCTAAAGCCCCTTGCTTTAGGGTATTTTTATTTGGCTCATTAGTTTCGAAAGACCATCCTTCATCAAAAAGTTCAAATCGATAAAGACATATACAGATGAAGGGAAAGATTAAGATGAATCAATCAAAATTATTAAAGCTTATTATTATTGCCTTGTTAGGTACGATCTCGTTACTGTTGTTTTTTATTAAGTTTCCATTGCCAGTATTGCCGTCTTATTTAAAGGTGGACTTTGGTGATGTACCAGCTATGATCGCAGGCCTGATCTTTTCACCATTAGCCGGGGTGATGGTTGTTGCGATTAAAAACATCCTCTATTTTGCTGTTTCAGGATCAGCTGATCCAATCGGGGTAACAGCTAGTTTCTTAGCCGGTGTTTTATTCGTTTATCCTGTTTCAGTTATTTACCACAAGTATAATAAAGGGGTAAAAAGTATCGTATCTGGTTTAGTAACTGGCACAATTATCATGGCTCTTGGCATGAGTGTCCTCAATTATTTCGTTATTTTACCAGCTTACAGTTGGTTTATGGGCTGGGAGATGACAGAAAAGGTGAAATGGATTTCTGTCGTAGCTGGTGTTTTACCGTTTAATGTGATTAAAGGTATTATTATCGGTTTGTTATTTGTTCCATTGTTTATGAGAATGAGATTTTGGATTGAAAAGAAACATGCGGAATTCACGTAAGTAGATAAATAAAGACCGAGTAGTTCGCTAAGGAACTATTCGGTCTTTTTCTTTTTAGGTTGAATCCCGATTGTACAGCGCGAGGTACAGATTAATTGATCATGTTCATCTACAATATTGATTTGCCAAACCATCGTGGAGCGGCCAACGTGAAGAGGAGAGGCTTTGGCCGTTACAATACCGTCTCGTTTGCTTTTAATATGGTTGGCGTTTATTTCAAGTCCAAATACATTTACTTCATCAGTATTAACATGCAACGTAGCGCCGATACTAGCAGCTGTTTCTGCTAAAGCGACGCTAGCACCCCCATGTAAATAACCTGCTGGTTGTTTTGTTCGCTCATCGACAGGCATCGTTAATTCAACCAGATCTTTATTTAAAGATAAAATTTCAATGCCTAGTGCTTGTAATAAGGTCTGCTCATATTTCATTAAAATACTCCTCTAAAACTTAGATAAACTTACTAATCAGTAAGGATAAGCCAAGTAAAAAACCGTAAAGTGTGTTTGTTTTCCCAGTTGCAACCATGGCTGGCATCATTTCTAGTGGCTTTGTTTTCCCTTGAAAATTTTTAATAACTTCATATGCCTTGAACATCGTTAAAAAGACGATGACAGATATCTTTGGCAAGATGCCAATGATGATAAAGTAGGCTGTTAATCCGTAGGCACAAATAAATAACAAGGCAAGAAAGTTAATTGCACGCTTTCTACCGAGGAGGATGGCAATTGTTTGCCGTCCATTCTTTTTGTCACCATCTAAATCCCGAATATTATTCGATAATAGGATCGCCCCAATAAAGATCGCAATTGGGATAGAAATGAGGATGACTTCTTTCGTGATGGTTAATGTTTGAATATAATAACTGATACTGATAATAATGGTACCCATAAATAACCCTGAAAAGAATTCACCAAAGGGTGTATAAGCAATAGGAATGGGTCCGCCTGTATACAGATAACCGAAGAGCATGCTAATGAGCCCGATGACCGCAATCCACCAACTTGTTTGTAAACAAATATAGAGGCCAAGTAACATAGCCAATCCATAGAATATGTAGGCTAAGGTTAATACAGTTTTTGGTGCGATGCCATCTCTGACAATGGTTCCACCAATGCCGACAGATTGTTCATTATCTAAACCACGCACGTAATCATAATACTCATTAAACATATTTGTTGCTGATTGAATGAGGATCGAGGCGATGAGCATGGCTAGAAATAAGAATAGATGACTCGAACCATCAATATATGCTAACATAGTACCGATAAACACAGGTACAAATGAGGCTGTTAACGTATGGGGTCGTAAGAGGCGCCACCAAACTTGAAGTCCGTCTTTTTCATTTAATGCTTGCTGTATATCTACCTTCTCAGACAATTCTTCTCACCCCAATAAATAAAGATATTAAATTCAGTTTAAAAAATTCATGAACCAGTGTCAATGATCAAGCCTTTTACCCTTGCTAACTGGCTATTGAATATTGCCCTTTCCTTGAGAATCATATGAAAAAGGCATAAACTAGAATGGTAGATGTAATGTTATTTTACGGAGGTTACGTCATGATCGAGACCAAAGAAGCTAAGCTTACTTCTTTAATAGAACAGGCTATTGAACAAGCAACTTTCCGTGATCGTGAGCAAATTATCAGTATTACTGAACAAATAGATCAGATCGATCCGATCCATTTTTTCTATGCAGCCAAGCATTTAAATAAGAACCGTACTTTTTGGTCAAATCATACCCGAGATTTTTTTATCGTTGGTATCGGTCATGCTTTAGAAATGACTGCAACACATCGACGATTTGAGAGTATAGAAGAACAATGGCAACAGCTATTGGATGAAGCAATAATTCACAATCCTTATCCTGCTGTCGGGACAGGTTTGCTAACCTTTGGTGGCATGTCCTTTGATCCTAATAAAGAGAATCATAGCTTATGGGAAAAATTTGCCCCGATGAAAATGGTTGTACCTGAGTGGACGTTAGTGCATCACAATGGTAATTGCTTTTTAACAGCGACAATTGCCGTGAATCAGTCCGATCGAGCAGAGGATATTGCGCAGGTGCTAGATCATCAAAAGGAATTATTATTATCTGTTAAAAAAATAGAAGAATCGGCACCACGCATTGTAGATAAACAGGAAATTGCTCCAAAACAATGGCTGACAAGTGTACAAAAGGCAATTGAATATATTCAAGCGAATAAAGCCAAAAAGATTGTGATGGCAAGGGAAATGCGTTTGCAATTAGATCGACCGGCACCAATTGCTTACCTCTTACAACAATTACTTGCCACCCAAGACAATAGTTATATTTTTGCATTTGAAGAAGGAGATAATTGTTTTCTCGGTGCTACACCAGAAAGGCTCATTAAAATAGAAGACCATCAACTTTTATCAACTTGTATGGCTGGAACAGCACCAAGGGGAACGACTAAAACAGAAGATGAACAACTGGCTAATGAACTATTGAAGGATGAAAAAAACTTAGAAGAACATTTATATGTTGTCGAAATGATCCGAGGAATCCTCGAGCAATATTGTACTAACATTCAAATTCCTGAGCATCCAATTGTTTACCCTTTGAAAAATTTACAGCATTTATATACACCAGTCATTGCTAATCTCAATGAAGATGCACGGATTTTTAAAATAATTGAAGAATTGCATCCAACACCGGCATTAGGTGGTGTGCCTCGCGACGAATCGCTACGTTTTATACGTGAACATGAATTACTTGATCGAGGCTGGTATGGAGCACCGATTGGTTGGTTAGATAGTCAACGTAACGGTGAATTTGCTGTAGCTATTCGATCAGGGCTTATTCAACATGATCAGGCATCACTGTTTGCAGGGTGTGGGATTATGAAAGATTCTGATCCCGCTAAAGAGTATGAAGAAACAGCAATTAAATTTTTACCAATGCTTTCTGTTTTTGGAGGTAATCATGCAGGAGAATGAAAAGTTAACTAGGTTTACAGCAAACTTTATTGATGAACTAGCAAAATCGGGTCTTGCCCATGCAGTGATTTCACCTGGATCACGTTCAACTCCATTAGCTATGACTGTATGTGAACATCCAGCTATTCAAGAATGGATTGTCGTTGATGAACGAACAGCAGCCTATTTTGCCTTAGGTATGGCTAAACAAACAAAAATGCCTGTTGCCTTAATATGTACTTCAGGAACAGCAGCAGCCAATTATTTTCCAGCACTTATTGAAGCTTATTATAATCGTGTACCGTTAATTGTTTTAACTGCAGATCGTCCCCATGAACTACGGGACATTGGAGCACCCCAAGTGATTGATCAAATCAAGCTATTTGGTGAACATGTGAAGTGGTTTCACGAAATGTCCCAACCAGAATCGACTGATGAAATGTTGGCATATGTTCGGACAACTGCGAATCGAGCCATCCATATTGCCAAATCAGGTAATCCTGGTCCAGTTCATATTAATTTTCCCTTTCGCGATCCACTCGTTCCTAATTTTTCAATCGAAAACCTTTGGGGAAATAACGAAGATCATTCCTATCATCAATTGTATGAAGGGAAAAAACAAATACGTGAAGAAGTGTTTCATCAATTTAATGAAAAACTAATAACGCTGGAAAAGGGACTAATTGTCTGTGGCCCCCAAGAAGATGAGGCAACAGCTGAAGCGATTGCTAAACTGGCTGATCGTTGGCAAATCCCTGTTTTAGCTGATCCGCTTTCCCAGCTTAGAGCAGGGAAGCATGATAAAGACGTTTTGATTGAAAATTATGATAGTATGTTTCGCGATGAAACGCTACGTAATCAGCTAAAACCTGATTTTATTATTCGCTTTGGTGCGATGCCAGTTTCTAAATACTATGATAAGTTTACGAGTGAGCATCAAGACGCCCGACATATTGTTGTTGAACCGTATGAAGGTTTTCGCCAACCGACTAAACAACCAACGGAAATTTATTACGCTCATCCAGTCGATTTTATTAATGGACTACTTGCTATCACGGATTGGACAGGCGATCAAGACTGGTTAACAAAATGGCAACAATTAAATAAAAAAGCGACCAATCATATTGAGCAAAGTAATGTTGATCAACTTACTGAAGGGGTTGCGGTAAGAGAGTTAATCAAGGCTATGCCAACGGATAGCTTGTTATATGTTGGCAATAGTATGGCTGTTAGAGATTTGGATACATTTTTTATGCGGACTGATAAACAAATTACCTTACTTGCTAATCGTGGTGTTAGCGGGATTGAAGGACTCATATCTAGTGCTCTTGGCGCTGCCGCCACGACGACAAAGAGAGTTACTTTACTAATCGGGGACTTGGCTTTTTATCATGATTTAAATGGTCTATTAATTGGCAAACAATATGAACTCGATTTAACGATTTTATTAATGAATAATAATGGCGGAGGCATCTTTTCATTTTTGCCCCAAGCGAATGAACCGAAATACTTTGAAAAATTATTTGGCACTCCGCTACATATCGACTTTAAACATGCTATTACAATGTATCAAGGTACTTATCGACTCGTTGACGATGTTGTTCAACTAAAGAAGGAATTACAAGAAAGTTATCAACGAAATGGGACAACAGTCATTGAAGTACGTACGGATAGAGAAGAGAACATGAGATGGCACCGTCAAATTTGGCAACAGATTGCTGATGATTTAACAGATAAGTGAGTGATGCAGCTTGTATGTAGAAATTAATGGAGTAACTTATGCTTATGATATAGTTGGCAAAGGAATCCCAATCTTATTATTGCATGGATTTACCGGGACTCGTTCAACATGGAAGTCCTTCGTTCAAGCTTGGCAAGATGAATTTCAAATCATCACCATTGATTTACCAGGTCATGGCGAGACAAAGATATCATCACCACGGACAATGGCGGCGTGCTGTCATGACCTGGCACAATTTTGTCGATATTTAGGAATTACATCGCTTCATGTAGTTGGGTATTCTATGGGTGGACGAACAGCGCTCTCTTTTGCTACCCAATATCCATCATTAATAAGGTCATTAACGTTAGAAAGTGCATCACCAGGTTTACGAACGGAAGAAGAGCGAGTCACCAGACGTGAACAAGATGAAAGGCTTGCAACAAAACTTGAAACCGAGGGCATCGAAGCATTTGTTAATGAGTGGGAAAACATTCCTTTATTTGCATCCCAACAAAAACTACCACGTCATATACAGCAGGTCATCCGCCATGAGCGATTATCCCAATCCGCTATCGGCTTAGCAGCTTCATTACGGGGAATGGGTACAGGTTCGCAACCATCATGGTGGGAAGATTTGCACACACTTGACTTCCCAATCTTATTAATTGTTGGCGCCTTAGATCATAAATTTGTTAAGATAAATACACAAATGGAAAAATATCTCAAACGAGGACAACTAACAATGATTGATGATGCTGGACATGCCGTCCACATTGAAAGACCGCAGTTGTTTAATGAACAGGTGGGTCAATTTATCCAAGAAAGTGAGAGACAATATCGTTAACATGATGATAAGTTAGGAGAGGGTTTAGATGACAGTTCAATGGAAACAAGCAAAAGAATATGAAGAAATTATTTATGAAAAAGCAGATGGCATAGCTAAAATTACGATGAATCGACCAGAAAAACATAATGCTTTTACACCGTTAACTGTTCAGGAAATGATCGATGCTTTTTCTGATGCTAGGGATGATTCATCGATTGGAGTGATCATCTTAACTGGTGCGGGCGATAAAGCTTTTTGTTCAGGCGGTGATCAGTCAGTAAGAGGCCATGGCGGTTATGTTGGTGATGATCAAATTCCTCGTCTAAATGTATTAGACTTACAACGGTTAATTCGTACCATTCCAAAACCAGTCATTGCCATGGTGGCAGGGTATGCGATTGGTGGTGGACATGTATTACATGTGGTTTGTGATTTAACGATCGCAGCCGATAATGCGATTTTTGGTCAAACAGGTCCGAAAGTCGGTAGTTTCGACGGCGGTTATGGTGCAGGATTATTAGCAGAAATTGTTGGTCAAAAACGCGCCCGGGAAATTTGGTATTTATGCCGTCAATATAATGCTGAAGAAGCCTATGAAATGGGCTTAGTAAATAAAGTTGTTCCTTTAGATCAGTTAGAAGCTGAAACAGTTGCTTGGTGTCAGGAAATCCTGGAAAAATCACCAACTGCCCTCAGATTCTTAAAGGCATCATTTAATGCGGCAACAGATGGGTTAGCTGGCTTGCAACAATTTGCTGGCGATGCAACATTGCTTTATTATACGACAGAGGAAGCTAAAGAAGGCCGAGATTCATTTAAAGAGAAGAGAAAGCCTAACTTTGATCAGTTTCCGCGCTTCCCATAATAAATGATACGTTGATAATGTTTAGAAATAGCGTTCTTCATTCGTAAGAACGCTTGCCTTTTTTATATTTATTTATTCATCAGCGAGGTGATAGCTTTGGGTGAAATGATCCCACATTGGCTTACGAAACAGGCATACTTAGCACCTCATCGACCAGCAATTGAAATGGAATCTGGTGATGTGATAACCTTTCATCAATTAAAAGAGCAAAGTCAGCGTTTGGCGCGACAATTAGCGACCGTCGGTGTAAAAACGGGCGATCATGTTGGCTTACTATTTACTAACCACCCGTCAATGGTCGTAACTATTCATGCATTAAGTTATTTAGGGGCAGTCTGTGTTTTGTTGAATCATCGGCTAACAAAGGCTGAATTATTGTATCAGCTTGAGGATGCGGATATTTCCTTGTTGATAATCGGTGATGACTTACAATCTCAAGGAAAGGAATTAACATTTTCAGGGGAAATTTTGACTTATGATGCTATTACGGAAGTGATGGAGAAGCAAAACGTTGACCTAAAGGGCGAAATTCATTTAGATGATCCATTCACCATTATATATACATCTGGAACAACAGGGTATCCAAAAGGCGTCGTCCATACATATGGCAATCATTGGTGGAGTGCGATAAGTTCGGCATTGAACCTAGGATTGCATCAAGACGATAAATGGCTCGCGACCTTACCTCTTTTTCATGTAAGTGGCCTGTCGATTTTAATGAAGAGCGTTATATATGGCATGCCCATATTATTATTAGATCATTTTGATCCATCTCGTTTTAATAATGTGATTAATGAGCGAGGGGTAACAATTGCTTCTGTTGTGACGGTTATGCTCCAACAATGTTTGCAAGCATTAGGGGAGAATCACTATCCTGATCATTTTCGTTGCATGTTGATCGGTGGTGGCCCGGTTCCAACATCGTTGTTAGAAAAAGCTCAAGCGCGCCACATTCCTGTATTCCAATCTTACGGTTTAACGGAATCCTCTTCGCAAATTGTTACGTTAAGCCCTGAAGATGCCTTGACGAAAATTGGCTCAGCAGGAAAACCTTTATTTCCAGCCCAAATAACCATTCATCAACCAGCGTCAGATGGTGTCGGAGAAATTTTTATTAAAGGACCAATGGTAACGAAAGGTTATTATCAAAAAGAAGAAATTACTCAGCAACAGTTTGTGGATGGCTGGTTTAAAACAGGGGATTTAGGCTATGTCGATGAAGCAGGGTATTTATATGTTGTTGATCGCCGGACAGATTTGATTATTTCAGGCGGCGAAAATATTTATCCAGCTGAAATAGAGAATGTTTTATTAAAACTGGACGGGATTCAAGATGTTGGTGTAGTAGGCGTAGATGATCCACAGTGGGGACAAGTTCCTGTTGCCTGCATTGTGAAAAACGATCAATCCCTAACAGCAGAAGAAATTATTGCCTTTGCCAATCAACAGCTTGCCCGCTATAAACTACCGAAAAAAGTCTATTTCTTTGATGAGCTGCCGAGAAATGCAGCTAAGAAATTAATGCGTCATAAATTAATTGACATGCTTAAACAATAAACATCACGGAGGTAATGATCTTGGCAAATAATCAAAATAACGATAAATTAAAGGATTTGACTTTACTTGGAAATAGGGATGTAAAATATCCGTTCGATTATGCCCCGGATATTTTAGAAGCCTTTCCAAATGACCATCCGGAACGGGATTATTTCGTGAAATTCAACTGTCCAGAATTTACAACATTGTGTCCGATGACAAATCAACCGGATTTTGCAACGATTTATATTAGTTATATTCCTGATCAAAAAATGGTAGAAAGTAAATCATTGAAATTATATTTATTTAGCTTTCGTAACCATGGTAGCTTCCATGAGGATTGTATGAATACGATTATGAACGATCTCATTGACTTACTCGAACCTCGCTATATTGAAGTCTTGGGTAAGTTCATGCCTAGAGGCGGTATTTCCATTGATCCTTATTGTAATTATGGCAAACCAGGAACGAAATATGAAAAAATGGCTGAACATCGTTTAATGAATCATGCTCTTAATCCTGAAAATATCGATAATCGCTAAACATCATCTAGTATACTTAGTAGCGGATGTAATAGGCAAAAACTAATAAAGGATCGTTGATAATGTATATATTTACCGATTATTATGGTCATGAAGTGAAATTATCCTTTTCCGATCATCCTTTCTCTACAGATCCGAAACATGTATTAGTCATTTGTCGCTTTCAAGGAAAATGGCTATTAACGAATCATAAATATCGAGGATTAGAATTTCCCGGTGGAAAAGTAGAAGAGAATGAAACAGCCATCCAAGGAGCAGTAAGGGAAGTTCAAGAAGAAACAGGCGGACTTATTCAAGAAATTACTTATATTGGTCAATATCTCGTGGAAGGACTTCATCCGTTAATCAAAAATATCTATTTCGCCCAAATTAAGGAAATAGAAGTTCAACCCCATTATCATGAAACGATGGGGCCAGTTTTACTAAAACAATTACCTGAAAATCTCAAAAACGATAAACAATTTAGCTTTATTATGAAAGATGATTTGATGTTCCATGCTCTAAACTATGTCAAAACCTTGCCTAATTTTCATAAAACATAATGAGATCAGTCAAATCAGGAGTCATGAAGGGTTACACCGAATGAGTAAACTCGTCATGCTCCTGAATCTCAATTAGACCGTATGTTTAATTAACCATTTTTCCATTTTTTCTACGAGCTTATACATGATGGCAGCAATGATCGCGATAAGAAGTAGACTTGACATAACTAGGGTAAAATCAAATACTTGAAAACCATAAATAATTAAATATCCTAATCCTTGTTTAGAAACGAGGAACTCCCCGACAATTACCCCTACCCAAGAAAGCCCGACATTCACTTTTAACGTGGATATGATCGTTGGTAATGTGGCTGGAAAAATCGCCTCTTTAAAACATTGCCATCGGGTTGCCCCAAAACTTCTTAATACTTTTGAGAAATTTGGATCAACTTCATTAAAAGCAGAATAGACAACTATCGTTGTGATGATCACCGAGATAATCGCACCCATCGTAATAATCGAAACATAACCTGGTCCAAGGGCGACTATGATAATTGGTCCTAAAGCAACTTTAGGCATGGCATTAAGAATGACCAAATATGGATCTAGCACCTTAGCTATCCGAATCGAGGTCCATAAAATGCTGGCGAAAACAACACCTAACAACGTTCCAATGACAAAACCTAGAATTGTTTCAAATAAAGTAATTTGTACATGCATGAAAATTGAACCGTCAACAAATCTTTCAATAAGAAGTTGGATAATCCGTGAAGGTGAACTAAATATTAATGGATCGATCAAGTAATAATGACTCGTAACTTCCCAGATAACGAAGAAGCTTATGAGTATGAGCAATTGCCAATAAACGACGATTCGTTTTTCTTTTTTTAAGTTGGCTCTATAGTTGGTTAACAATTGTTGATCAGAATGGGTTGACATCGCTTAGACACTTCCTTTTTGATCGAAGTTCTGTTCATATTTATTTAATTCATGCCATACTTTATCAAATATCTTTTGATATTTCGGATGACGGCGAACGAGAAAAGGGCGTTCGTTTCTAAGCTCAATTGGAATTTCGATAATTTGGGCAATTGTGCCAGGATTCGTATCCATGATGATGAGCCGATCACTCATGGAAATGGCTTCAGCAATATCATGGGTTACTAGGATAGCTGTTTTTTGATAATCTCTTAATAAAGCAAAGACTAGGTCTTCCAACGTTAATTTGGTCATATAATCTAGTGCTGAAAAAGGTTCATCTAACAAGAGAATTTCTGGATTGGTTATTAATGTTCTCACAAGGGCTACTCTTTGTCGCATTCCGCCTGATAATGAATCAGGATATTTCAAAGCAACATCTTCTAATCCAACTGTTTCCAATAAGTCAATGGCCTTTTGTTTTAATTCTTCATCATTTTGTTTCGTAATTTTTGGCCCGAGAAGAACGTTATCGATAATTGTTTTCCAGGGGAATAAATAGTCTTGTTGTAACATATAACCGATAGCCATTGTCGATTGATCAAGGGGTTTCCCTTTTAGGTGTACTTTGCCTTTCGTTTGCTGAATGATCCCAGCAATAACAGATAATATGGTTGTTTTACCACAGCCACTAGGCCCTAAAATGGAGATGAATTCTCCTTCCTTTACGGAAAATGATATATTGGACAACGCTTTTGTGTAGTTTTGTTTTGAAAAATAAAGATGGGAAACATTTTCTAAGGTTAGAAAAGACATTTTCTTCCTCCTTAGTTATTAATAACTTCTTCAGCAATCGTTGTGTTCACTAATTCCTCATAGGGAACATCTTCTGGTAATTCACCAGCTTCTTCCATAATGTCTTTTAAATTTTGCCAGTCATCCTCTTTTAAAATTGGATCAACAGCATATGATCCTTGATTTTTATACCTTTCTATTGAAGTAGCAAGGATATCTAGTTCAATATCATCGAAAAATGGTAGAAGCACTTTAGCAATCTCTTCTGGCTCATTTTCTGCTACCCATTGTTGAGCACGATAAATGGCTTTTGTAAATTTAACAATCGTTTCTTCACTTTCTTCGATAAAGCTCTTCTTAGCCATAAACACGGTATATGGCACATTGCCTGATTCTTCACCAAAGGAAGCAATGACGTGGCCTTGACCTTCTTTTTCCAGGACACTTGCTGTTGGTTCAAATAGTTGCACAAACTCATAATCCCCAGATACGAAGGCACCAGGTATATTGGCAAAATCAATGTTTTGGGATAAATCTAAATCTTCATGGGGATCGATACCATGTTTTTTAAGCACAAATTCACCGACCATTTGCGGCATACCACCTATCCGTTGACCGAGAAAAGATTTTCCTTTGACATCATCCCAAGTAAAATTAGGATAATCATTTTTAGCTACTAAAAATGTTCCGTCTGTTTGAGTTAATTGAGCAAAGTTAATCGCATAGTCCCGGGAATCTTGAGCATAGACATAGATTGATGTTTCTGAGCCGACCAAAGCGACATCAATTCCATCTGATAGCAAGGCTGTCATCGTTTTATCGCCGCCCCAAGTTGTTTGTAGTTCCACATCTAACCCTTCTTCTTCAAAATAGCCGTTTTCAATAGCAACATATTGTGGTGCATAAAATAGGGAGCGTGTCACTTCGCCTAATTTAACAGAGATTAATTCTTCGTCTTTTTTACATCCGACTAAGCTAATGAGAAGCACACCAAATAAAATCAATGTATATATTAATTTTTTCATCAGGATTTCCCTCCGGAATAAAGCTTAATTTATTCAACATAGTTTATGCCTAAATGAAATAATGTGTGCTAGCCCATAAATCGGCAGGGGAGGAAAAAATGAACTTCTATGGTTGACAACTAAAGATGATTTGGCTAGGATAAAAGCTAAACAGATCATCTCTTATTAAGAGAGGCGGAGGGACAGACCCGATGAAGCCCGGCAACCATCATTCAGTTGATAAGGTGCTAATCTGTTGCAAGGGACTAAACCTTGAACAATAAGAGCGAAAGACGATACATCTCTTTCCTCATCTTCTGTGGAAGGAGATTTTTTACATTTATGCTAAAAAAGCAAACCCGTGTATCGCTCTTGTTTTCAGTAGTTCGAAAACAAGTTTCAATATGGGGAGGATATCGTGTAAATGACTAGACAGAGACGTTTATTTACGTCTGAATCCGTTACAGAAGGACATCCGGATAAAATAGCGGACCAGATTTCAGACGCGATTTTAGACGAAATTTTAAAGAAGGATCCACATGCTCGGGTAGCATGTGAAACAACAGTAACAACAGGGCTCGTATTGGTATCGGGTGAAATCTCTACTGATACGTATGTGGATATTTCAGCAGTTGTCAGACAAACCATTAGGGAAATTGGTTATACTCGTGCTAAATATGGATTTGACGCGGATACTTGTGCCGTGTTAACTGCGATAGATGAACAGTCGCCAGATATTGCTACAGGTGTGAATCGGGCTTTAGAATCGAGAATGAATGATGACGAAATTGCCCAAATTGGCGCAGGTGACCAAGGGTTAATGTTTGGTTTTGCTTGTAATGAAACGGAGGAATTAATGCCTCTGCCGATTTCTTTGGCCCACCAATTAGCCAAACAGCTAACAGATGTGAGAAAAGATGGAGTATTACCGTACTTGCGTCCAGATGGTAAAACGCAAGTAACGGTTGAATATGATGAAAACCAAAATCCAGTCAGGGTCGATACGATCGTTATTTCTACGCAACACCATGAAGACATTACCTTAGAGCAAATTGAGGAAGACATGAAGACATATGTTATTAAGCCAATTGTTCCTGCTCATTTGTTAGATGAAAATACGAAATATCTCATCAATCCAACCGGACGCTTTGTGATCGGCGGGCCCCAAGGTGATGCTGGATTAACCGGACGAAAAATTATCGTTGATACGTATGGTGGCTATGCCCGTCATGGTGGCGGTGCTTTTAGTGGTAAAGATGCTACTAAAGTGGACCGTTCAGCTGCTTATGCTGCTCGATATGTTGCTAAGAATATTGTTGCCGCCGAGCTTGCTGAAAGTTGTGAAGTACAGCTGGCTTATGCAATCGGGGTAGCAGAACCTGTATCGATTGCCATTAATACTTTTGGCACTGGTGTGGTTAGTGAAGAGGTATTAGAGCAAGCAGTCCGTAATCTCTTTGACTTACGCCCAGCTGGTATTATCAAAATGCTTGATTTACAGACACCAATATTTAGACAAACGGCTGCCTATGGTCACTTTGGCCGGAAAGATATTTTATTCCCGTGGGAGAAAACAGATAAGGCAGAAGAGTTACGTGCATTAGTAAAGTAATCTCTTGTTGTAGA
>CALAMD010000063.1 GCA_937925695.1 uncultured Bacillaceae bacterium
GTTTATACCGAAATGAAAAAGGTGTAACGCTCGTTGAAATGCTTGCCGCAATAAGTATCACAGCGTTAATTGTCGTGATGATAACTAGCACCCATATTTTTGTGCAAAAGCAGTTTAAAGATCAGCGTCAACATCTTGAACAAATCAATGATTTAACCTATGTTTTAAAGTTAATTACGAATGATTTTCGTCAAACATCCCCTGATGATATTACTGTGCCAGATGAGCGCAATTTAATTTTAGGCACTGATCATTATTCATGGGATTTGGCGGAAGAAGCTATCTTTAAAAATGGTCAGATTATCGTTAGAGAAATTGAGTTGTTTTCTGTCGGTGAACATGATCGAGAAATTCATGTGATGATCAAACAAAGTGATGGAGAAGAAAAGAGTTTAATCCTCACAAGAAGGGAGGATGGCTAAGTGAGCATGTTGAAGGAAGAAAAGGGCTTCACATTAATCGGTGTGATGTTAGTTTTAAGCATTTTATCGGTTCTTGGTTTAAGTATGGCTAAATTGTCCTATGGCTCGGTTAAAGTCTCTTCAGGAGAACGGGATGATCAATCAGCATATTATATTGCTGAAGCCGGCCTGACGTATGAAATGGGACTTGTTGAAAATAGTCTTGAAGACATTTTTAATGCTACCAGTACCGAAGAGGATTTTTATAACTTAATAAAAGATGAATTTGTAACAACGATGCCGCAACCATCAGACCTTGAATTTGCTGAGTTCTTTGGGGAAGAACCGACTGCAGAAATCATGATTACTGAATTGGATCATGATAATCCACGCACTTATAACATAGTTTCTACAGGTATAATTGGCAATAAAGAACGAACACTCAGTCAGGAATTTTCCGTAGGGTATACACCAGCAACTGGTGGTGTAGGGTATGTACCCGATATGGCATTATTTGTCGAAGAAACGATAGAAATGCATGGTGGACCTGCCATCACAGGTGACATAGGAACAATTAAAGCAGGGCCAAATACAGTTATTTCTACTGGCGGGTCAAGTGTCGATGGATCTATTTTTGTACCAATCGGTTCAGAAGCCCATGCAATTTATACAGATATTGCATCTTTCCCACCTGCAACTGGTAAAAATTTAGGCGATATTCCTAGTCTTCCTGACTTTCCAACATTTCCGACTTATTTCATTCCCGAAGATAAAATTGTTACCTCTGCTGATGGATATAATTCGACAAAAGTCATTGATGACGGTCATTTACTCGTAACGAATTGGCTTACTGAAAATTACACATTAAACATGCATTCAAATTTACAATTTAAATCAATTAACATTTATGAAGATAATACATTAACGATTAACACAGGAAATTCGGATAAAGAAATTGTTGTTGATCGTATCTATATTAATAACGGGCATTTAAAGATAGAAGGAACTGGAAAACTTACGATATATGTAAAAGATGAAATTGATTTTAACAGGGGTAGTATTAATGAAGATGGCGATGTTAATCAACTAAATATTTATTTACAAGGTACATCACCTCCGAAAACGATAGATATGTCTCATGATTTTAAAATAAATGGATCATTATATGCCGAAAACGCCAATATAAAAATGAGTGGCGGATCGGGATTTTTAGGAAATATATTTACCGGTGGTACGAGTTTTGAAATATCTGGTGGAAACTCGACACAGGTCCAACTTATATTTGCTCCAAACGCTGACTTTGAACTGAAAGCTGGTGGACATATTACGGGATCTGTAATCGCTAAGTCTTTCTATATGGATGGGGGCACTTCATTGAAATATGAGCCGCTTGACATTATTGATGGACCAATTTCACCAGGTATTATTGTGGATGAAGGTGAAGAAGGAGGGTTTGAATTAATCAAACAACCTGCCCAAGAAAAAACAGATTAAGCTTATGATCTACTTCAATGTTCTGATTTCATATGTTGCTCATACGATATATTAAGCAAAAGAACGAGAGGAGTAGATGATTATGCACCAATACGCTTTATTGCGCTTGTTATTAGCTGGACTGTGTCTTTATTT
>CALAMD010000064.1 GCA_937925695.1 uncultured Bacillaceae bacterium
TTTTTATGATTTTTTCAAGGGCACCTAGTCAGTTACGGATTGTTGATCAACCACTTTATTTTCTAACAGACCAATTCCTTCAATCTCTAGCCGGACTATATCACCATCATGTAAAAATTGTTGTGGTTCCATACCCATACCTACTCCAGCAGGCGTTCCAGTAAAGATCAAATCCCCTGGCTTCAGTGTCATAATATGGGAAATAAACTCAATTAAATATGGAATATCAAAGATAAAATATTTTGTATTCGATTGTTGCCGAAGCTCCCCATTCACATATGATCGAACATTTAATTGGTCTGGATTGGCTAGTTCTTCCTTCGTTACAATCCAGGGACCAATAGGTGTACTATTATCAAGTGTCTTCCCTTGTAACCATTGGGGTGTTCTTTTTTGCAAATCCCGGGCACTAATATCATTACCAATGGTAAAACCGGCAATATAGTCATAAGCATCCTGTTGCTTTACCATGCTAGCTTCTTTACCAATCATAACGACTAATTCAACTTCATAATCGAGTTTGTTTGTTAAAGGACTTTTTTGAATCATATCCTCTGGCCCAATCAGGGCATTCGGAAATTTTGCAAATATAACCGGATAAGGTGACACATCACTATTCATTTCATCAGCATGATCAGAATAATTTAAGCCAACACATATGATTTTTTCTGGTGATGGATTTGGGGTACCTAAACGGACCTTACTTCGCTGAAAAGCCCAATCCGGTGTTGGTTGTTCACGAAAATAACGATAAGCCGCTTCTACTTGTTGTATCAACCTATTTCCTAACGAAAAGAAGAAAGCTGGATCAGAGGGAATTTCTTCCGCCTGACCAATCGTTCCTTGATGTTGGCTATATAATTGATAGCTTTTTTGCACATCATATACGTAATCATCAATGATAAATCCAATCCGTTGCTGTTCATTTCCTTTCAGTTGATAATTGACCAATTTCATCTTGTTGACCTCTTTTCATGACTGTTATTTCTTTATTTTACACCAAACTACGCTAGCTAATCTTTCAAGTCGTTTCTAAATGCACTACATACTGTTTCATCCTACAAACCATTTTAACGACTAGTCTTTCAATTGGTTACAATAATGTATGCCTACGTACTATTGACTCCATCATATCATCATATATACATATATAATTGTTATAACCTTTAGTGAAAATTGCTTCTTGGCGATGATTTAACATGATACCAATAGATCATATAGTTCCTATCTTCGTGTTTACCGTGCTCATCATAGCCATACTTCGTAACCATAAACAAAAATCAAAGATATAAAAATATCCACCATGAAAGACTAGAAAAGTCGATAGGAACATCATCCTTTAATGATCATAGGGCAGCGTACTTTTCTTATTGCATAAATAAAGGCCCAACGAATATTGAGCCTTTGTGATTGCTATACTATAAATTTCCTATACGGATTAACCTCATAGATTCACCCTACGATCTAACTTGCCCAGTTCCTTCTATCACAAATTTACTTGATGTTAAAGCCTTTAACCCCATTGGTCCCCGGGCATGTAATTTCTGGGTACTAATGCCAATTTCTGCACCATAACCGAATTCAAAACCGTCGGTAAAACGAGTTGATGCATTATGGTAAACAGATGAAGCATCGACACTTTGCAAGAAAATTTTAGCATGTTTGTCATTATTCGTAACGATGGCTTCAGAATGTTTCGTACCATATTGATTAATATGATCGATTGCTTCCCCAACTGTACTGACCGTTTTTACACTTAAAACCAAATCTAAATATTCTGTATACCAATCTTCTTCAGTCGCTAGACGAGAATTAGGGAAGGATTCATGTACAGTCTCATCAGCGACAATTTCTACCCCACGATCATGTAACTGCTCAAGTAACGCAACACCGTGTTGAGCAAACCAATTTTCATGGATCAGTAATGTTTCAATGGCATTACAAACAGAAGGACGTTGTAATTTCGCATTTAAAGCAATATTAACTGCCATATCTACTGTTGCATCTTCATCAATAAACAGATGACAATTCCCAGCACCGGTTTCAATGACTGGGACAGTAGATTCGCGAACGACCGTATCGATTAGATTCTGTCCACCTCTTGGAATGAGAACATCCAAATACTCATTTAAGGTAAATAATTCTTTAGCTGTTTCTCGGCTCGTATCTTCAATGAGTTGAACGGCATTAACCGGGAGTGCACTCTTTTCTAGTGCCGCATGAATCGTTTTAATCAATTGTTGATTAGAATACTGGGCAGATGAACTACCGCGTAAAATAACAGCATTACCCGTTTTTAATGACAGGGTTGCAGCATCAACCGTAACGTTCGGTCTTGCTTCATAAATCATTCCAATGACCCCAATTGGTACACGCTTTTTTTGGATCGTTAGACCATGATCGGTTTTCGTCGATTCTAATACTTCGCCTACAGGGTCTTCGAGTTTAGTTAACAGTCTAATCGCCTCTGCCATATCAGCTATTCTTGTTTCATTCAACATAATCCGATCAAGAACAGCTTTTGACAGTCCGTTTTCTTCACCCATTTTTAAATCTTTTTGATTAGCTACTAAAATATCGTCTTGATCGACTAATAACTGATCAGCAATCAGTTCTAATGCTTGGTTCTTCTCATCTGTTGTCACACCAGACATTTGATAACTTGCCGCTTTGGCCAATTTACCTTTTTCAACTACTTCACTCATCACTATTCCTCCTCAATTTTTTATTTCAACCCACCGATTACGATGGATAACCTCCACAAATGAAATTTTTAGTTTATCTTGACTTTTAGCTAAACGATGGTTAATCGTTTTTTTCAATTCTTCCGAAGAGCAATTGACTTCCCCTTTACCTAATAACCCCTTGGTTCCAAATACTTCAACGACATCGCCTTTTTCAAAGGATCCACTTACTTTAAACACACCTGCAGGTAATAAACTTTTCCCATGATATAATATGGCTTCCTCTGCTCCTTGGTCGACATACAATTTGCCGACTGATTTCGAATGAAGCGCAATCCATTGTCGTTTCGTATTTAACACCTCATGATTTTTATTCGCTATATAAGTGCCATTTCCTTCTCCATGCAAAATTTTCAAAAATTTATCTGGTCCATGGCCTTGACCGATGAAGACAGGCACATTTAGCGTCGTCGCAGTTTTAGCTGCTTGCAGTTTTGACTTCATCCCACCTGTGCCAAACTTTGAACCGGTTGTATCCATCTGCTCGATCATTTCATTAGTTACTTCAGGTAAAAAATCATATTTTTTCGCCTGTGGATTAATCCGAGGATTATCGTCATAAATTCCGTTAATATCCGTCAAAATAATTAATTGATCGGCATGTAGAAAGCCACTGACAAGGGCTGACAACATATCATTATCACCAAAGGTTAGTTCATCAATTGCGACGGTATCATTTTCGTTTATAATTGGCAAAATACCCCGCTCGAGTAATTCACTAATCGTTGAAAAGGCATTTTGATAACGCTCCCGATTCGTGAAGTCACTTCTCGTTAATAAAATTTGTGCGGGTATCATATCGTATTGACTAAAGGCATCCATATATGCCTGAATTAATATACTTTGGCCAACTGCAGCTGCTGCTTGTTTCCCTTTAATCGTGACCGGTCGGGTTGGATATCCAAGCTTTTTAAATCCAGCTGCGACTGCACCAGACGAAACGAGAATAACTTCATGATTCGCTTTTCTCAGGGCAACAAGGGCTTCAACATGATCTTGGAACTTAACTTGATCAATTTCCCCATGTGAATTTGTTAACGAACTACTGCCAATTTTCACAACAATTCTTTTCTTTCTCATCAGCATTTCTCCTCATGGATGTATGATAAACGAGAAAAAGCCCTATTCATCCTTACTTTGAGGACGAAAGAGCTCTCCTTCCGCGGTACCACCATCATTGAATGTTATAAAACATCCCACTTTCCTTCTTAACGTTGAAGCATACGCCTATGTTTTTAGCATAGGACTCAAGAGGTAGGTTCTGTGACTTCAATTGTGATGAGATCTTCCAGCTTAAAAATCCCACTCTCTGGCACTTGAACTTTCACATACTAGTCCTCTATCAAACGTTCAATTATATTTATTTTCATACTATTATGGATAATGAAAAAGAAAAAGTCAAGATTGTTGGACAGTAACTGTCATTTAGACTTCAACTGGTTGCTTTAAATACGTAATAAAGTCGTCCGAACTAATAACCGGAGCAAATAAATTATTGATCCTCTCCATCGCTGCAGCTTCTTGCTCAGGTTTTTCACAGCCTGTCGCATCACCAATCACGATGGGTAAATAGCCATGATCCCTAGCGAGGCGCACATTCCCTTCAATACACCAATCTAAATGTACCCCAGTAAAAACGATGACCTCAACTTTTTTCCGAGCTAATTCAAGGGGGAATTGGGTACCAACAAAAGCCGTTTGTAAGGCACATTCATGGAATTGTAAATCATCCGGTTCAACTAAAGCTTGTAACTCATCAACCAGTTCATTGTCCCATTTTATTTTTTCCTCGGTTACTTCTAAACCTTCAGTCCAAGTTTCATATTGAACTTGATCAAATATATTTTTAGGGTAATCATCACGGTATATGTTGTAGCCAACCCAGCTAAACGATACAAAATTACTCGCTTCTCGAGCAGCTTTAACAACTTTTATTGTAGCTGGTAAACTGCCTCGTTCCCGATGATTTTCATGGCCAAGCCCACCTTCTGGTTCATATAAACATTTATTTTGACTGATGGAAACGAACGCCGCTCGTCTTTTTAAAATCTCAGCAAAATTTAATTTCTTCCATTGGGGAGCTAGTTCTGGTATCGCATGGATCCCGCCTAAATATTTTTTAGCTAAAATATTTTTTGACATCAACAATCCCTCCATAAATAGATACTTTTTCAATCAAATTACTTGGATTAAATAAAACATCACAATCATTCATTAACGATTGATTAGCGGTTTTTCAATTCCCGCCGTAATATTTTTCCACTAATTTTTGTTTTCGGTAATTCCTCTAACACCTCTATTTCCCGTGGTGCAGCATGGGCCGACAATCCCTTTCTCACAAACACCCGAATATCCTCTAATAATTCCGCTGAAGCTTGATAGCCTGAACGTAGGGTAATAAATGCTTTGACGATTTCCCCTCGCACTTCATCTGGAACCCCGACAACCCCTGCTTCAGCAACAGCCGGATGTTCAATTAATTTGCTTTCTACTTCAAAGGGACCGATTCTCTCCCCTGCGGAAATGATCACATCATCACTCCGACTTGCAAAAAAGATATAACCTTCTTCATCTTGGTAAGCGAGGTCACCAGATACGTACCAACCAGGAAACTTAAAATACTCTTGAAATTTTTCTGGGTTGTTCCAAATCTTTTTCATTAAGCCCGGCCACGGTGTGCGAATCGCTAAATGGCCAACTTCATTCGGTGGAAGTTCCTGACCATCATCATCCAAAATGCCGACTCTAATCCCTGGAAACGGACGTCCCATTGATCCTGGTTTAATCTTTTCCGCTGGTAAATTGACGATCAAATGCCCACCTGTTTCAGTCATCCACCATGTGTCATGAATACGAACCCTTAAATTCTCCCATGCCCAATAAATGACTTCAGGGTTTAATGGTTCACCAACACTTAACACATGTCTTAATGAAGATAAGTTATACCGTTTATACAAATCACCTTCTGATAACAATAAACGAAAAGCAGTTGGTGCACTATACCAAGTTGTTATTTGTAAATCTTCGATGAGTTGATACCATTCTTTCGCATCAAAACGTCCCCCTTGAATGACGATCGTTGCCCGATTTAACCAAGGTGCAAATAAACCATACACACTCCCAGTCACCCATCCTGGATGAGAGGTGCACCAATAAACATCGTCTTCTTGAATATCCAATACCCATTTACCGGTTATATAATGATGTACCACTGCCCTGTGGGCATGAAGGACCCCTTTTGGTTTACCTGTCGAACCACTCGTATAATGAATAATTAATCCGTCTTCAGGATCGACCCACTCAACAAGGGAGTCTTCGGTTATTGTTAGTTGACTTGCTTCGATTTCTTCGGCAAATAAAATTGTTTGTAATGACGGAATATCTTCAAGAGGAACGCGTTTAAACAGCTCTCGATCGGTAATTAATACCGAACCTTGGCAGTCATTGATCCGATCTTTAATCGCTTCAGCCATAAAAGCTTCAAATAATGGACCAGCTATCGCACCAATTTTAATAATCGCCAAAATCGATATATAACAAGCGGGATTTTTCGGTAAGAATACAAAGACGCGATCACCTTTTTTTACTCCATGATTTAATAAAACTTGGGCATAATGATCTGTTTTTTCCTTCACTTCTCGAAACGTTAAATCAACCCGCTCATTGCCATTCACATAATGCAAGGCTATTTTGTCACCATAGCCATCCTCAACATGTCGATCAATCGCTTCATAGGCCGCATTTATTTTTCCTGTTGAATGGAATCGCAATGCGCGTGATGCTTGATCCCAAGAAAAATCCTCTTTAACAGTTTCATAGTTTATGAGATTGTAATTACCATCCACAGCATTAATTTCGTTTTTATAACTTACTTTACTCGCCATCTATCGATTACCTCCTATCATATTACACTTGTAAGACACTCATTTGTTCTAGTTCTAAACTTTCCAGTATTTTTGCTTTTAAATGGGCTAATGTTTGGCTTCCTCTTTGTCTTGGTCTCGATTCTTGTATCTCAATTTCCTCAGCTATTTCCCCTGGTTGTCCTCGTAAGATAATAATTCGATCACATAAGTACAGCGCTTCATCGACATCATGGGTTACTAAAATAAGAGTTGACTGATACATTTCCCATATTTTTAGTAAGAGATCTTGTAACTGCATTTTCGTAAAAGCATCTAAGGCACTAAAAGGCTCATCAAGCAATAAAATTTCTGGCGATGTGACAAGAGCCCGGGCAATGGCTACCCGTTGCGCCATTCCACCCGATAATTGTCTCGGATATAGATGCTCACAATCTTGCAGGCCAACATTTTGTAAATATTGCCGAGCACGAATGATCTTCTCTTGTTTATTGCCTGTTAAACCAAAAATGACATTTTCAATAACGGTCAGCCATGGTAACAGACGGGGTTCTTGAAATATAAAACCAATTTTTTCATGAACACCTTGAATCGGCGTTCCGTTTATACTTATTTCGCCTTCATAATCTTGATCAAGACCTGATATGGCTCTGAGTAACGTACTCTTTCCAGAACCACTCGTTCCTAAAATTCCTACGATTTCACCTGGCTTCGTTGATAAAGAAATATTATTCACCACGGTTTTGCCAGCAAAGGAACGACTCACTTTTTTTAATGTCAAACCCATATTAATTCCCTCCCCGCTCCTGATTCGCTAACCCATCCTGCCAATGGAGGGCACGCTGCTCAATAATTTTTAATACCCAATCTGATAACTTACCAATCAGAGCAAACAAAATGATACTTGCCAAAATCGTTTCTGGTGCTAATGTATTTTGCCCTAACACCAAGAGGAAACCTAATCCTTGGCTAGCTCCCATAAGTTCCGCTGCCACGACGAACATCCATCCTAGACCTAATCCACTTCTAATCCCGACGAGAAACGAAGGTAGTGCCGCCGGTAAAATAATCCGGGTCACTAATTGCACTGTATTTAATCCGTAAATTCTCCCTACTTCGATTAACTGACGATCAACATTTAAAATACCGCTAACAACATTCAAATAGACTGGGAAAAATACACCTAGTGCAATCATCGTAATTTTTGACGACTCACCAATCCCCATCCACAGAATAAATAATGGCACCCAGGCAAGAGATGGAATCGCTCGAAAGGCTTGAATCATTGGGTCAAAGAATTTCTCTATGTTACGATTAAAGCCAACGAAAGAACCAAGTAACACGGCTATCAGGGTTCCGATGACAAAGCCAACGAACACTCTGTAAGTAGTCAACCCAATATGTCCCCATAAGGACCCATCAACGGCCATATCGTAAATCGTTATTAAGATGGTCGATGGTGCTGGTAACTGATAGGCGGGAAAATAGCCAATCCGGGTTAATATTTCCCAAACAACAACTATCAGCCCAGGAACTATACTGCCTAACACAATCGTTGACAATGGTAGTTGTTTTTTCTTTGTTTTCTTCCGAACAGATTTTTGTTCAGTTACAAACACATTACTCACTTCAATTTCTTGCTTTGCCATAATCTATCATCCCTTTTAGTTGTTTATCGTTTCAATAGCAAATGAACTTTCGATTAAGTCAGCAACAATTTCCTCTAAGTCAAGATCTGAATCGATGACTTCACTAGCTTGCAAGACTTTACCGGCTTCAATAATAGCTTCTTCCTGTACTTGCCCAGGGATTGGATTTGTAAAATCAGTCCGTTCGATCTGTATCTTGGCTACTTCTAAAGGTATACCTGCTTCGCTTGCCAATAACGCAGCTGTTTCCTCTGGATGCTCAAGCGCCCATTCCCTCGCATTTTCATAGGCTTCAATTACTCGATTCACATACGTAGGATAGTTTTTGGCAAAATCCTCACGTACATTTAAAAAACCATACGTATTAAAATCCACATTCCGATAAAATAACTCGGCATCTGCTTCAATTTCCAATCTTGCCATATGTGGATCCAAGCCAGCCCAAGCATCAATCGATCCCGAGATCAACGATGATGCTCCATCACCGTGTTGTAAATTGACAATCTCAACCTCATCAATCGCTACGCCTTCAGCATCTAAGGCACGAAGTAAGAAAATATATGGATCTGTTCCTAATGTAGCTGCAACCTTTTTACCCGCTAAATCTGCTACTGATGTAATTTCTGAATCTGCATGGGTCACAAGTGCTGTCCACTCAGGCTTAGAAAAAATATAAACATTTTTTATTGGTGACCCATTCGCTTTTGATATGAGGGCTGCTGCCCCTGCTGTTGAACCAAAGTCAACACTATTACTATTTAAAAATTCGAGTGATTTATTACTTCCTTGACTTAACGACCATTCAATCTCAATACCATCTTCGGCAAATGCTTCTTCAAGCAATCCATGTTCTTTTAAGATCAAACTCGTTGGTGAATAATAAGCATAATCTAGTCTAATTTTGTCTGGTTTGTTTTCCCCATCTTCATTTTTGTTAGCACTTGATGCACAACCAGCTATTACCCCAATCAGCGTTCCAAATAAAATCAATAATGTAAACTTAGTTAATAAATTGTTAAGTTTCATGTTCCATTCCCCCAGTAATATTTTCATTAAAAAAACCTCTTCCATGAGAAGAGGTTATAAATATCTATGAACGCTCTTCTCATCTTTCAGGATTTCTCCTGTTGGACTTAGCACCTTATTAAGCGACGAGGCCTTCGCTTAATGGTTGCCGGGTTTCATTGGGCCAATTCCCTCCACCACTCTTGATAAGAATTTGTTAAACATATTCAAATTTTGAAGTCATTTTCAAAGAGATTTGCTTATGTTAGCCTTATTCACCACCTTAGTCAAAATAAAAACCTCTCTAGCCGAAGATAGAGAGGTATAAAAAGACACTTTACACATCTTATCTTTCTAAGCTATATTGCTCAGTTGGATGTAGCACCTTTTTAAGTGAGTTAGTCACTTAATGGTTGCCGGGCTTCATTGGGCCAATTCCCTCCACCGCTCTTGATAAGAATGATATTGAATTGTTAAAAATTTTAGAAGTTGATGAAAATATTAACACGGTTAAAATTGGATGTCAAGGTTATTTTGAAAAAATATTTGCTAAATATGTATCGGTACAACCCTTCCTTGTCCGACCTCAAGGCTGACAAATCATTTAATCGTTTGAAATAAATGAATTTTCATTTATAATGAATCATCATAGATGATAAATAGGAGTCGTGAAGGAAATTGTCAGATCATGTCAAAGAAAGAAACCAAACTCATCAAGCAGAAAACCGTGGGCGATTAATCATCAAATGTTCTGATCGTCCAGGTATTGTTGCTGCTGTGTCACAGTTTTTATTTGAACATGGATCAAATATTATTGAATCCAGTCAATATTCAAGTGATCCTGAAGGTGGAGAATTTTTCATGCGAATTGAATTCCACTGTCAAGGTCTCTTAAACAAGCGTAAACAGCTTGAGGAAGATTTCAAACAACTAGCTGAGCGTTTTTCAATGAGTTATCAATTTACGTATGCCAATGAAAGAAAACGAACAGCTATCTATGTTTCAAACGAGCCTTATTGCTTAATGGAGTTGTTATGGGAATGGCAAAACGGGGACTTAGATACAGATATTGAAGTTGTCATTAGCAATCATGAAACAGCAAGGGAAATCGTCGAATCATATGGCATTCCTTTCTACTATATCCCCGCAAACAAAGATATTCGAGAACAAGTAGAAGCCAAACAATTAGCGTTAATGAAAAAATACAATATTGACTTAATTGTGCTAGCACGTTATATGCAAATTTTGACCCCTCATTTTGTTGAACAATACCCAAACCGCATTATTAATATTCATCATTCATTTTTACCGGCATTTATTGGGGCTAGACCATATGAACGGGCCTATGAACGAGGGGTAAAATTAATTGGGGCAACATCCCATTATGTGACTAATGAATTAGATGAAGGCCCAATTATTGAACAAGATATCGAACGAGTCGATCACCGGATGCACGTTGAAGAATTAAAGAAAATTGGTCGTCAAGTCGAACGTCGTGTATTAGCTAAAGCGGTAAAATGGCACCTTGAAGACCGAATTATCGTGCAAGATAATAAAACAATTGTTTTCCAATAAATTGACGAATTGGCATTATATATTTATTAATCGATAAAGGCTTAAGTCCCATTTGCTGAGGACTTAAGCCTTTTATTTAATAGAAACTCCATACATCTACTCATAACTGATAAGAGTAAGTTCAAAATAAGCCTGTGTCCATTGATATGCTCCCCCTAAAGTAGACAGATTAAAAAATAAAAAATCTGTTATTTTA
>CALAMD010000065.1 GCA_937925695.1 uncultured Bacillaceae bacterium
CGTAATTCTATGACATAAATAACAATTTCTTTCATGATCGTTAAAATAGGGACAGCCAGGATCATGCCAAGGACACCACCTAATTGTCCACCAACCAATAAGGCAAAAATAATACTAATTGGATGGATATTAATACTTTTTCCCACAATATATGGTGAAAGAAAATTATTTTCAATGAGTTGAATTAAGATAATCGCCACAATGACAAAGATCACTAGTTTGGTGGAAACGGTAACCGTTATCGCCACAACGGGAATAGAACCAATAATCGGACCAAAATAAGGGATGATATTCGTTATTCCCATGATCATTCCTAATAATAATGCATATTTAAGATCGAGGATAAGAAACACAATGAATGATAGACTGGCAACAAATAAACTAACGAGTAATTGACCTCGAATATAATGGCCAAGTCGACGGTCAATCGCCCGAACTAATTTAATTGTTTGGGCGTGATAGGTCTCCGGGATAAAATTTTTTATTAATTGTTTTAATTTGTCAAAATCCCTTAACATATAAAATACCAACACAGGGATGATGGCAAGGATAAATAAAAAATCAAACACTTTCGTTAAACTACTTAATAATTTAGCAAGCAAGTTTTCCAATGCAGACTCAACTGTCATAATCATTTGTTCAATCTGGTCATGAACGACTTCCGGTAGAAAGGAAGTTGAATCGTATATATTGGCAACCATCTGTTCATACATCACCGTTAACTCTGGAATAAATTCATTCAAATCTTTTAATTGCTGGAATATAGCCGGATATAAACGATAGATGAGGTAAGTGACCGTCACAAAAAAGAGTAAATAAATCAATAATATCGCTGATGTTTTATTCATATTGTATTGAATTAGCTTTTCAGTAATTGGATAAAGTAAATAAGCAATAAAACTAGCGATGATAAAAGGCGTTAGCAGTTTCCAAATAAAAGAAAAAAATGTTCCGTATAACGGGAACAGTTTAACGAGCAAATAAATACATAAAAAAAGAAAAATAAGGACGATCAGTCCATACAAAAATTTGAACGACTTTAATTCACGAAACATGATGTGACGCTCCTTCGTATAAAACTGCTTGTTTATACGTTAGCTTGTGAGACGAATATATTTATACCCGTATCCTTTCCTATTTTCGTGAAGCTATACCCTTGTCGTTACATAAAATCATACGGTGAAATTTCTTCTTCCATCACATCATGTTTCTCGTCCCTTAATGAATTATCAAGTTTTTCACTCATTAATTCAGGTAATGAAGAATAACGTTTATTCGTATCTTGCGTTTGAATTCCTTTTAAAAATGCATGGCGATCTCCACATAAAACTAATGATTGTTTAGCTCTTGTGACTGCTGTATACAGTAAGTTCTTTCTTAACATCCGACGATAGGCACCTACAACTGGTAAAATCACAATCGGAAACTCGCTTCCCTGTGACTTATGAATAGAAATACAATAGGCATGCATAAAGGAATCATAGTCTGTTTTTTCATAGACAACTTCTTTGCCATCAAAGGAAATCACAATTTGCTCAGTTCCATTCGTATTCTCATTTTCACGAAAAATAGCAACAATTTCCCCTATATCTCCGTTTGACACACCATCTTCCGGTTGATTGACAAGTTGAATGACTTTATCACCTACACGAAAAACGACGTCATTTCGTCTAATTTCCCGTTTTGCCCTTGATTTTGGATTAATGATCGCTTGTAATTGTTGATTAATCTCATGAATGCCTACCCGGGTGCGATACATCGGGGCTAATATTTGAATATCTTGCGGATCAATCCCCTTATCGAGTGCTTTTTGGACGATCGTGGTAATCAGTTCCATCATTTGATTCTCATGGCAAGGGATAAAGTTAAAATCTTCTGCCTTCGTTAATGATGCAAGCGTGCATTGATCGTGTTTAATTTCGTGGGCTAGGGAGATAATTTTAGAACCTTCCTTTTGTCGGTACACTTCATGAAGAGTTACGAATGGCAATTGGTCACTACTAATTATATCTGCTAAGACTTGTCCTGGACCTACAGATGGTAATTGATCTTCATCGCCTACAATTAATACTTGCATGTCATTAGGAATCGCTTTAAATAAATGGTTAGCCAACCAAATATCAACCATTGAAAATTCATCGATAATTAAAAACTTGCCTGATAGTTGATCATGTTCATCCTTAGCAAATTGATCCTGACCATTCCAACCTAACAGACGATGAATCGTATAAGCAGGTAATCCTGTTGATTCACTTAGTCGTTTAGCTGCCCTTCCTGTCGGTGCTGCTAAAATAAATGGATATTCCGACTTGTCTTCATAAGCTGTTAAGTCATATGGAATATCATGGATTTTGGCATAAGCATGCAAAATCCCTTTGATCACCGTTGTTTTTCCAGTTCCGGGACCACCAGTTACGATCATGATTTTTGATTGCAGAGCTTGTTGAATCGCATCGAACTGTTCTTGTCCATAACTGAGGACTTCTTTTTCCTCAATTTCACCTATGATTGTCATGAGTTCAGCTTGATCTATTGTGACATCAATTGGTTTTTCTAAAATCCGTTTGATATGAGAAGAAAAACCGTCTTCTGCATAATAGAGAACAGGCAAATATACCTTTTCAGCAGTAACAATGATTTCTTTTTTCTTGTTTAACTCTTTCAAGTTTTTTTGTATGTCTTCGGATACTAACTCATTTGTTGCCAGGAGTGTCTTTACTTTTCTGATACAAATATCCATGGGTAAATATACATGCCCATCTCGAATACTTTGTTGTAAAACATAAATAATGCCAGCTTTAATTCGATTTTCATGCGTGAGAGAAATGCCATTTCTCCTTGCAATTTGGTCAGCCATTTGAAAACTAAATCCTTCAATATCAAAGACATATTGATATGGATCTTGTTGCAGTATTTCAATGGCTTCGTGCTGATAGGCATCATAGATTTTTTGACACATCTGTAAACTGAGACCATATTTAAATAAATAAACAACAACCCGTTCAAAACCTTGGTGGTCTTTTAAGTTTTTAACAAGTTGTTCCCTTACACGTTTGGTTAACCGGGGGATTTCTTCGAGTACTTGAGGTTGTTCTAAAATTTTCCGAATCGCATTGGTACCTAAGTGATCAACAATTCGCCCGGCACTTTTTTTACCAACACCTGGAAATAAATCACTTGATAAATATGAAATTAACCCATCTCGATCGTTAGGTACATACATTTCATAATGATCAATATGATATTGCTTACCAAATTTAGGGTGATGATCAAAATGTCCGTAAAAATTATAAAGCGTTCCTTCATGTAAATTTGTAAAATGACCTTTAATGACGATTTCACTATCATCAAGGTCTTCGTTAGTTTTTTCTATACTAATTTTGGCAATCGAAAAAAATTCTTGTTCGTTTTGAAAAATCGTATACAGTAGTTTACCTCTAATATAACTTTTTTCTTGGTTTTCGACTCCTTGCTCCGCTACTGTCATCACCATCCCCCACTATTTTACCTTTTACTTGGCAAGATGCTGTTCAACTCTTTTTTTGCCATGGGCTGCTAATAGATGGTCTGGTTGAATTTGTAAAGCCATATTAAAATGATTGAAAGCATCCTCGAATTCATCATCATACAGGGCAATAACCCCTAAATTGTAATGGGCATCGCTATGATCCTGCTTTAGTCCAAGGACCTTTATAAATACTTCCTTCGCATCAGATAAATACTCACACTTGGCTAAGGTTAATCCATATTGAAATATGATATCGACATCTTGGTCGGCCAATTCCACAGCCCGTTGTAAATAGGGGATGGCTAGAAAGTCTGTTTCAAGATTTACTAGACTCATCCCCAGCATATAGTATACGTCCGCATGATCTAAACCAAGTTCAATTGCCTTTTGAAAATTTTCTTTCGCTATTGTGTATTGTTGTTGCTCATAGGCCAAGTTGCCTAGCCCATAGTAGGCTGTTGCAGCCTTTGGATCAAGGTCAATTGCTTCTTGTAAAATATACTTTGCTCGTTCATAGTCTTTAACGTGTATTAATAAATTACCAAGATTAATATAGCCAATTGGGTCCCTCGGATCATTATCAATTAGAGCCATAAGTTCCTTAATCGCTTCTTCATATTTTCCATCTTTTATTAGGCGAGCAATTTGATCGTGACGCATAAACTTATCCTCCGATTACCTTCAACATTTAACCTACATATTTTAGTTCTTCATCATTTTTCAATACTTTATCTATCGTACCTCCGCCTAAACAAATATCACCATCATAGAAGACAACAGCTTGACCAGGTGTAATGGCTCGTTCTTGTTCATGAAACAGAACTTGTACGTCACCATTGGCTAACACATGAACCGTAACACGACTGTCTTTTTGACGGTAGCGGAATTTCGCTGTACACTCAAAGGTATCCTGAATAAGGTCTTCATTAATCCAGTTTACCTGTGTTGCAATTAAACCATCTGAATAAAGACTCTTTGGATCGTGGCCTTGCTCAACATATAAAATATTTTCCTCTACATTTTTACCGACTACAAACCATGGTGCTCCTGGTCCACCGATACCAAGACCTTGTCTTTGGCCGATGGTATAATACATTAATCCATCATGCATCCCGATTTTTTCATTTTCTAACGTTCTCATCTCACCTGGTTGGGCTGGTAAATATTCGCTTAAAAATTCTTTGAAGTTACGTTCACCAATAAAACAAATACCTGTACTGTCTTTTTTATTAGCAGTAGCTAACCCATGCTCCCTGGCAATCTCTCTAACTTCATCTTTTTCTAAATGCCCTAACGGAAACATAACCTTAGCCAATACATCTTCTGATAATTGATTTAGAAAATACGTTTGATCCTTATTGGCATCTTTACCTCTTAACAACTGGAACCGACCATTTTCTTCTCTTATTTGAGCGTAATGACCCGTAGCTAAATAGTCAGCACCAAGTGATAAAGCATGATCTAAAAAAGCTTTAAATTTAATTTCTTTATTACACATCACATCAGGATTGGGTGTCCGACCAGCTTGATATTCTTCAAGAAAATAGGTGAACACTTTATCCCAATATTCTTTTTCAAAATTAACGGCATAGTAAGGGATATCGATTTGATTACAAACCCGAATCACATCTTCGTAATCTTCTGTCGCGGTACAAACACCCCGGTCATCGGTATCATCCCAATTTTTCATAAAAATGCCTACAACATCATATCCTTGTTGTTTGAGTAGTAAAGCAGCAACAGAAGAGTCTACACCGCCACTCATGCCAACAACAACGCGAATATTTTTATTTGCTTCCATTTTATCTTCACCTCAATTCGTTAACCGCTTGATGATGTTACTGACGCGATTCGCTGCCTCGACCATCATTTCCGGCGTAAGACCTAAGCCAAAACTAAAGCGAATCGAATTCGTTGTTCGTTCATTTCCTTCGCCATACATAGCTACTAATACATGAGATGGTTCAACGGAACCTGCTGTACAGGCACTTCCGCTAGAAGCGGCGACACCTGATAAATCTAAATTCGTTAGCATTGATTCTACGTTGATACCGGGAAAACTAATATTAACAATTGACGAAACTGCTAACTCCTCGTCGCCATTGATCATAAAGTTTACATCATGTTCCCTTAAGGTTTGTAAAAAAACCGCCTTTAAACGTTGATTTTCTTCTATCCGTTCATGACGTGATGCAGTCGCAATTTCTACGGCTGCTTGCATGCCAACAACACCAGCTACATTTTCTGTACCTGGTCGTCTTTTTCTTTCCTGCTCCCCACCATATTGTAGAGCATTGATAAGAACATCTTCGGCAGCATATAAAAACCCAATTCCTTTTGGTCCATTTATTTTATGGGCTGAAACCGATAATAAATCGATATTTAATTTCTTGACATCGATTGCTAGCTGGCCAAAAGCTTGGACAGCATCTGTATGAAAATATGCTTGGTGTTCTTTTAATAGGTCACCAATTTCTTCAATCGGTTGAATAATCCCCGTTTCATTATTTACAGTCATAATAGATACTAAGATCGTATCATCTGTTAAGCTCTTTTTTAAATCATCAACAGATATTTGTCCGTTTGGATAGACTGGTAAATAAGTAACTTTAAACCCTTGTTTTTCTAAATATTTGGCTGCATATAGTGTAGCATGATGCTCTTGGGCAGAGGTAATAATATGTTTTCCTTTATCTTTATTCGCCATAGCTGTGCCAATTAAAGCTAAATTATCAGCCTCTGTCCCGCCACTAGTAAAAATAATTTCTTTTTCATTGGCATTGATGCTTTCGGCCATGACCCTTCTAGCCTGATCTAAATAGGATCTTGCTTTTCGTCCAAATGAATGAATACTTGATGGATTACCAAAAGTATCATTCATGATTTGATACATTGTTGTTAATACTTTTTCATGTATCGGTGTAGTCGCAGCATGATCCAAATAAATTTCTTCCATAAATACCGTTCCTTCCTCATCATTGATGAATCGCTTTTCATGGTTAATGAGTACCGCTAAATTTTCTAAAACTTTGTTAAAGTAAAAGCGAAAGCGTAGTGGTTGAATAAAAAACAACTAACTTTAACAGACCGTTCAATTAAATATAAAACATATACTCTTGAGGATGTTCATGATCATGATTTTTTAAGTCTTCTAATGTTGTCGTATCTAATACATTTTTAACAGCATCGGTCATTCGTAACCATAATGCTTGTTTAGCCGGTTCTTCATCTTCAATTCCTTCAACCAAGGTAATCGGACCTTCCAATACCCGGATAACATCTCCCGCTGTAATCGTCGATGGTTCCCTTGTCAATTCATATCCACCATAAGCACCTCGAATACTCTTAATTAACTCAGCATTTCTAAGAGGAGCGGCTAATTGTTCTAAATAATGGGCTGATAAATCATGTTGTTCAGCAATTGCTTTTAATGATAATGGCCCCTTACCATAATGTTTAGCTAATTCGATCATGATCGTTAACCCATAACGACCTTTAGTAGATATTTTCATCCATTTACACCTCAATTATGATCTATCAAACATCATTTATATTATTATTAGTAAAATAGCACCTTATATTTCATGAATTCTTTGCTATTATATCATGAATACGTCTCTTCTTGCATTTTCTGAAAACGAGAAGTACTCTTTAAATAGAGAGGAACTGAATATAAACATACTTTTTATATTCAAATATGCTATAAAGGAACGATTGATCATGAATCATAAACCATTAGCGCTTCGTATGAGGCCAGATCATATAGAGGATATCATTGGTCAAGACCATCTAGTTGGGGAAGGGAAAATTATTCATCGTATGGTTAAAGCAAACCTGTTAGCATCGATGATCTTATTTGGTCCGCCTGGAACAGGTAAAACTTCCATGGCTGTTGCATTAGCAAAAAGTTTAAACTTACCGATTAAAATGTTAAATGCTGTTACTGATCGAAAAAAGGACATGGAAATTGTCGTTGAAGAAGCAAAGTTATCTGGTAACGTTGTCCTTGTACTTGATGAAGTACACCGTTTAGATAAAGCAAAACAAGATTTTCTACTACCTCATCTTGAAAGCAATTTAATCACATTGATTGGTTGCACAACGAGTAATCCGTATCATGCAATTAATCCTGCTATTCGTAGTCGCTGTCATCTATTTGAACTACATCCATTAACAACAGATCATATTAAACAAGCGATCCAACGTGCCTTAACTGATGAAGTGAATGGCTACGGACAAAAAAACATTACGATAACAGAAGATGCTTTCAATCACTTTGCATTTAGTGCAAACGGGGATATGCGCTCAGCCTTAAATGGATTAGAGTTAGCTATCGCATCTACACCACCTGATGAGTCTGGTAGCATAAACATTGATTTAGCAATTGCTGAAGAGTGTATGCAAAAGAAAAGCTTTTCCCATGATAAAAAAGGCGATGCCCACTACGATGTACTCTCAGCCTTTCAAAAATCAATAAGGGGCAGTGATGTGAATGCTGCGCTTCACTATTTAGGCCGGTTAATTGAAGCTGGTGATTTGGATAGTATTGCTAGAAGATTAATAGTCATTGCATATGAGGATATTGGTTTAGCTAATCCTCAAGCTGGGCCGAGGGCGGTAGCAGCTGTAGAAGCAGCTGAAAGAATCGGTTTTCCTGAAGCAAGAATCCCCCTCGCTGTCGCTGTTGTAGAACTGGCTTTATCACCAAAATCGAATTCAGCCTATACAGCCCTTGATGAGGCATTAGCCGACATAAGAAGTGGAAAATATGGTGACATTCCCGATCATTTAAAAGACGCCCATTATCAAGGCGCAGAACAACTTGGTCGTGGGATCGGGTATAAATATCCCCATGATTATGAAAGTGGCTGGGTCAGACAGCAATACTTACCAGACGAGATCAAACACCGAAAATACTATCAACCAAAAAGCACTGGAAAGTTCGAACAATCCATTAAAAAAATCTACGAAAACTTGAATAATAATCGTCAGTAATCAAACTCACTTATGTATAATTCCTTTTCGATACGGTCATAATATAGGCACATTGTAAAATTAGTACTTGTGGTCTATTACTTACTAAAATAGACAATCTTTTTTCTATTTTGCAAGATTTAACGATTACTTTATGACGACTGAATAATTGTTGTCGTATGGAAAAGGAGTTGACGTAGATTGGCTAAAGTTAGACAAGACGCATGGTCTCATGAAGACGACCTCTTATTAGCAGAAACCGTATTACGCCATGTTCGTGAAGGTAGTACCCAATTAAATGCATTTGAGGAAGTTGGCGACAAACTAAATCGTACATCAGCTGCCTGTGGTTTTCGCTGGAATGCAGAAGTACGTAAAAAATATGAACATGCCATGGAATTAGCAAAGAGACAGAGAAAAGAAAAAAAACGTGCAATGGCAAAAAAACAACGCAAGCAACTTTATTCTCTATCTCATAGTTATGAACCTGGCCATTCATCCTTTAGTATGGATCAATCATCATTAACAATTGAACAGGTCATCCAATTTTTGACTGAGCTAAATAAAAACTATCAAGATTCAAATCAATCTAAGCAAGATTTACAACAGGTTGAAAGAGAAAATGAACAGTTACGCCAACATGTTGAACGTTTGGAAAAAGAATTAAGAAAAACTGAAGAAAGATTACAAACGATTCAAGAAGATTATCAAACATTTATTCAAATTATGGAACGTGCTAGAAAAATGACAGTTTTAGAAGATGATGGTTCATTAAAGGCACCTGCTTTTAAAATGGATAAGAACGGCAATCTTGAACAAGTTGTCCAAGGATTTAAATAATAGTTTTGCTAGATACTCACTTTTTAAACAAATAGTTCCTATCATCCGAAGGATGATAGGAACTATTTTTATGATAACTCTATTGTTTCTACTTGTTTGCTAAAAAAATCAATCCCGATTGTGCCGTCCAATGATCCAGTTTTGAACCCGCTCTCGGCAGGTGGGTGCCCTGTTCTATATTTTATGCGTCCCCTACGAAAAGGGCTTGCACGCCATATAGAAACGGATCCGGGCTCCCTTTTTAAATGGTGTTCGGTCAAAACGATTTTTATTAGACGTACACATCAGGATTGATCGTAATATTATTCTCTTCGGTAATTTCATATTACCATATGGATTTTTACATTTCAATGAAATGACGGAAACGATCCATTGACAATTTTTTACATATATTTTACAACTTAGGAATGAAGGGACTGTCTAAGTTGAATGGATAACTCCCGTAATTGTCGATTATCGACACTACTTGGCGCATCTGTCAGTAAATCAGAGGCCGAGGCTGTTTTCGGGAATAAAATTGTGTCACGTAAGTTTGTTTTTTCAGCAAGCAACATAACGATTCGGTCAAAACCTAATGCAATACCGCCATGGGGTGGTGCACCATATTCTAGTGCTTCTAATAGGAAGCCAAATTGTTCGCTAGCTTGTTCTTTTGTAAATCCTAATACCTCAAACATTTGCTCTTGTAACGAACGTTTATAGATCCGCAGTGATCCACCACCTAATTCATATCCATTTAGTACAAGATCGTAGGCATTTGCTCGAACACGATGTGGTTCGGTTGTTAATTTCTCAATATCTTCTTCTTTAGGCATAGTGAATGGATGATGGGCAGCTACATATCGTTTCTCTTCTTCATCATATTCAAGTAATGGCCAATCAACAACCCACAGGAAAGAAAAGCTTGATTCATCAATGAGATTTAATTGTTTACCTAGTTTCAAGCGTAGAGCACCGAGGCTATCATAAACGATCTTGTGCTTATCTGCGCCAAATAAGAACAAGTCACCATTTTCACCTTCAGCCCGTTCAATGATTGCTTGTTTTTCATCATCAGAGAGAAACTTCGCAATGGGCCCTTGTAATTCATTATCCTCGTATTTTATCCATGCTAAGCCCTTAGCGCCATACACACTGACAAATTCTGTTAATTCATCAATATCTTTACGGGAAAATTCATTGGCTCCTTGCTTCACATTAATAAGAGAAACGATGCCACCCTGATCAACGGCTTGTTTAAAGACTTTAAAGGTTGAATTCGCAACAGCATCAGAAATATCGACTAATTCCATGCCAAACCGGACATCTGGCTTATCAGAACCAAAGCGTGACATGGCTTCTTGATAACTCATCCGTTGAAATGGGATTTCGATATCAATTCCTTTGACTTCTTTCATCAATTTTTTCATCATCCGTTCAACCATTTCCATGATATCGTCACTTGTCATAAAGGAGGTCTCGATATCAATTTGGGTAAATTCTGGTTGTCTATCAGCCCGCAGGTCTTCATCACGGAAACAACGAGCAAATTGATAATACTTTTCAAAACCACTCATCATAATTAATTGTTTAAACAATTGAGGTGACTGTGGTAATGCATAAAACTCACCTGGATGAACACGGCTAGGAACGAGGTAATCCCGGGCACCCTCAGGTGTGCTCTTCGTTAAAATAGGTGTTTCCATTTCTAAAAAGTTCTCTTCATTTAAAAATTCGCGTACCACTTGCATTGCTTGATGACGTAGCTTAAATGTATCTTGTAGGGATTTTCTCCGTAAATCTAAATAGCGATATTTTAACCGTAAATCTTCTGATACATCTTGGTTATCTTGAATTAAAAATGGTGGATTTTTCGCTTTGTTTAAGATATTGATTGATGTTCCTACGACTTCGATCGTTCCAGTATTTAAATTTGGATTAATTGTATGTTCATCTCGTTTGACAACGGTTCCTGATACTTCAATGACATATTCACTTCTCACTTTATCAGCCAAGGCTAAGGCATCTGGATGATTCGGATTAAATACAACCTGAATAATTCCAGAATGATCTCGTAAATCGATAAAGATAACGCCCCCTAAATCCCGACGTTTATCTACCCATCCTTTAAGTAAAACTGTTTCATTAATATGATCCTCTGTTAAAGTTCCTGCTAAATGTCGACTTACCATCATTCATTTCCTCCTAACTTCTCTTTCATCGTACTGATCAATTCAGTAATTGGAATTTCAATTTGTTCTCCATTTTCCATTGATCTAATATTTATTTTTCCTTGTTGTAATTCGTCTTCACCCAAAATAATCACATATTTTGCTTGTAATCGATCGGCAGCTCTAAATTGTGCTTTTACTTTTCGGTTTTGATAGTCTTGATCAACTTGGATACCATGTTGTCTCAACTCATATACAAGAGAAACGGCTTCTTTTTTAGCTTCTTCGCCAATTGAAACAAAATAACATTGCAACTGATCATCGATTGGAAGTTGAACGTTTTCTGCTTCAAGGGCTAATAAAAGACGTTCTATTCCCATACCAAAGCCAATTCCAGGTGTATCCGGACCACCTAATTGTTGGGCTAGTTCATTGTATCTGCCACCACCAAGTAGGGTTGTAATCGCACCAAATCCTTCTGCCTCACTCATAATTTCAAAGGCTGTATGGTTGTAATAATCTAAGCCCCGTACTAAGTTTTTATCAACTGTGTACGGAATGCCCATGGCATCTAAATAGGCTTTTACTTGTTCGAAATAGGCCGCTGATTCTTCATTTAAATAATCTAAAATCGATGGAGCTGTTTTCATCGCTTCATGATCCATGTCTTTTTTACAATCTAAAACCCGTAATGGATTTTGTTCTAAACGTTGCTGACAATCACTACAAAGTTCATCTTTAACTGGGGTAAAGTGCTCAATCAGTGCTTCACGATGTTTGATGCGACTTTCCTGATCCCCTAAACTATTAATCACCAATTTAATAGATTTTAATCCCAATTGTTGGTAACAAGTCATGGCTAAACTAATAACTTCTGCATCAACAGCTGGATCAGCACTGCCTAAAACTTCAACACCGAATTGATGTAATTGTCGCATTCTTCCTTGTTGAGGACGTTCATAACGAAACATTTCAGCAAAATAGTATAACTTAATCGGTTGATTAGGTGAACCATAAAGTTTATTTTGCACAAATGCACGTACTACGCCAGCTGTTCCCTCTGGACGTAATGTTATACTGCGCCCAGCCCGATCAGAAAATGTATACATTTCTTTTTGCACAATATCGGTTGTTTCACCGACACCCCGCTGAAACACCTCTGTATGTTCAAACATCGGTGTTTTAATTTCTTCATAGTTGTATGTTTTACAAATCTGTCGGATAACCTTTTCTACGTATTGCCATTTCTTCGTTTCCTCAGGCAAAATATCCACTGTTCCTCTTGGTGCTTTGAAATTCATCACAAAAACCTCCTCAAGTTAACACAAATTAACGAATGATAGACATAAAAAAAACTCCAATCCCTGATAATCAAGGGACGAGAGTTACCCGCGTTGCCACCCTAGTTGATGCTAAAACACATCCACCTTCATACAGTATAACGCCTGTAAACGTCTATTTCTACTGCCATTCAAAATAGAACCTCAGGAGCGTCTTTCATTAGTCCTACAACGAAAATGTTTTCAGCCAAGACATTTTCTCTCTGTATTTGTGGTTGCTAATTACTCTTTCCTTCATCGGTACTTTCATAACGATATTCACTTTGATGCCTTTTATCATAATATTTACACTATGTAAAGTCAAGTTTAGTCCTATTATTTATCATTAGCCTCTATATTATCTACTATTTGTTGCAATATTCATACCAAAATGCCTTAGCTATTTAATAAAGTTGATCTTAACTTCTTTTTTAGCATATGAACTTCTTTAAGCGAGATCCCTAATTCTTGAGCAATTTCAATATGGGTACTGTTGGTCGCCAATTCTATAAATCGATGGAAATCAACATCATATAATTGGGTCGTGGCTAAGTTGTTTGTTAATCGTTTATGAGCAAATTTCATTCTTTAATTATCCTCCTGCATACATAAGCATTGCCTATTCATTGAAGATTGCTTATAATTTAACCAGAATTTGTATATCCTATACATTTTAGGTTTGGACTAATTTGTTCAACAATACAAGGAGAGGTTTTTTTGTCAGTAAAAAAAATTTTGCTTAGCTTTACATTCCTATGTTTCGTAATATTATTCTTTTACACACCTACATATGCAGAACAAGCCATGATCAAGACAAATCATCTCAATGTTCGCTCTGGACCTGGAACAGAGTATGCAAGAATTGCTCAAGTTCACGCTGGTGAGGTATACCCGATTACGCAAAAGGAAAATAACTGGGTAAAAATTGAATTGGCAGACGGGGCAGGATGGGTGTCACTCGACTATGTATCCATTACGAAGTCGAGCTCAGAGGAGTCAGATTCGACAACAGAAGAATCCTTAGACAGTAATACAATAGTAAATGAAATCATCATCAAAAATGATCAAACCCATGTCCGGAATAAACCGTCAAGGGAAGCAGAAATCATCGGTTTCGTTGAAAAAGGTGCGGTTCTTCAAGTCATTTCAATGAATAATAATTGGTATGAAGTAGCGTTTGAAGATCAACAAGGTTATATATATCGACCTTTAGTTGATGAAGAAATATCCCTTGCTAACAACTTTAAAAATAAAACCGTTATCCTTGATGCTGGTCATGGTGGACGGGATATTGGTGCCATAGGCGTAAGTGGTACGTATGAAAAAAACTTTGCGATGACCACGACGAATTATTTAGGTGATACCCTTTCCCTTCTAGGAGCAGAAGTTATTTTAACTAGAAAAAATGATGATTATATCCGTTTAGGTAGTCGTCCAGTCGTAGCTAACATAGAAGATGCAGATGCCTTTTTAAGTATTCATTACAACAGTTTCCCAGAAATGTCATCCGTTAAGGGGATAGGAACCTATTATTATACAGATTTCAGTCGTACCCTTGCTAAACATCTACAGCAAGGTTTAATCGAACAGACAGGTGCCATAGATCGTGATATTTCCCATGGAAATTATTTAGTATTAAGACAAAGCTTTAAGCCTAGTGCTCTGTTAGAGTTAGGATTTATTTCAAACAGTGAAGAAGAGGAAATTTTAGGTAATCATCATTATCAAACATCCCTAACGCGGGGAATTGTTTCCGGTTTAGCTACTTATTTGATTAATCCTTTACAAACAAACTAACGAAATATTCATTTCATAAACATAGCCTTACGTCGATAAACGTAAGGCTATATATTTGGGGTAAAATAATGGCTCATTCTATTGTTGGCTGTCAATAATTAATGTAACTGGTCCAACATTCGTCAATTGAACATCCATCATCGCTCCAAATTTTCCTGTTTGCACCTCAATACCTTGGTTCGCAAGTTCTTGATTAAACATTTCATAAAGTTTCTCTGCATGTTCTGGTGCAGCAGCTTTCATAAAGTTTGGCCGTCTCCCTTTTCGCGTATCTGCATAAAGCGTAAACTGTGAAATGGATAAAATACTACCATTAACATCTTTTAATGATAAATTCAATTTCTGTTGATCATCTTCAAATATACGTAAATTAACTACTTTATTTACTAAGTAGTCAACATCTTCTTTTGTATCCTCATGGGTCACACCAACTAAAACGACAAGACCATGGTCGATTTCGCCAACTACTTCTTCATCAACCACAACTTTGGCATCTTTTGCTCGTTGAATAACTACTCTCATCATCAAGCTCCTTATGACTCATTCTAATTAATAGTTCTCGTAACAGTGTAAACATCTTTAATTTTTTTAATGCGATCCACTACGCGTTGTAAGTGTCCCGTATTTCTGATGAGAATGGTAATTTTTATAAAGGCCATTTTATTTTGATCAGACCTACCATTTACCTTAGTAATGTTTGTTTTCGTTTCACTAATGGCTTGTAATATATCATTTAACAGTCCTTGACGATCGTATCCAGAAATTTCAAGATCTAAATGATATTTGCGCCTCTCGGTTGGATCAATATCCCATTCCACAGGTAAATAGCGCTGTTTTGCTTCTTTGGATTGAATATTAGGGCAATCTACTCGATGGACAGAAACACCTCGACCTCTTGTAATATAACCAATAATGTCGTCACCAGGTACCGGGTTACAGCACCTTGATAACCGAACTAATAAGTTGTCCATTCCCTTGACGCGAACCCCGGAACTACTTTTAACAGTTTGTTGACTTTTTGGCTTCACATCGTCCATTAGTTCCTGTAACTTTTTCGATAATGCTTCTTCTTCTTCACTAGGTACTAAATCTTCCGTTAATTTAGTGACAATTGCTGATGCTGTGACACCTTGATAGCCAACAGCTGCATACATATCATCAACATGGGTAAAGTTAAATTTTTCAAATACTTTATTTAAATTCTCTTGGGTTAGTACTTCTTTCGGGTCTAAGTCTGTTGCAATGATTTCTTTTTCAATCAATTCTTTACCTTTAATAATACTTTCTTCTTTACGTTGTTTCTTAAAGAATTGTTTGATTTTATTTTTTGCTTTTGATGTTTGTGTGATTTTCAACCAATCTTGGGAAGGTCCGTATGAATGTTTTGATGTTAATACTTCAACAATATCGCCATTTTGTAGTTTATAATCCAAGGGTTCCATTTTCCCATTTACTTTTGCCCCGATTGTCTGGTTACCTATTTCAGTGTGGATGCGATAAGCAAAGTCAATTGGTATCGATCCTGCAGGTAATTCAATCACATCACCTTTAGGAGTAAATACATATACCATATCGGAAAACAAATCAATTTTAAGTGACTCCATAAATTCTTCAGCATCATGGGTTTCATTTTGCCAGTCAAGGATCTCTCTAAACCAAGTTAATTTCTTAATAAATTCATCATCTTGGTTCATTTGTCGGCCTTCTTTATAAGCCCAATGGGCAGCAATACCATATTCCGCTATTTCATGCATTTCTTTCGTTCTAATTTGTACTTCTAACGGATCACCTTCTGGTCCAATCACTGTTGTATGTAATGATTGGTATAAGTTCGGCTTGGGCATTGCTATATAATCCTTAAAACGACCAGGCATTGGTTTCCAACATGTATGGATAATTCCTAATACTGCGTAACAATCTTTTATGCTATTGACAATAATCCGTACAGCTAATAAATCATATATTTCATTGAATTGTTTGTTCTGGGTCACCATTTTTCGATAAATACTATATAAATGTTTAGGCCTTCCAGATATTTCAGACTCAATATTAACAGCTTTAAGTTGTTTCTCAACCTCATGCATCACATTTTCAATATATTGTTCGCGTTCTTCACGTTTTTGTTTCATCAATTCCACAATCCGATAATACTGTTGTGGGTTTAAATGACGCAAGGCAATATCTTCAAGTTCCCATTTAATAGTTGAAATTCCTAAACGATGAGCCAATGGGGCAAATATTTCTAATGTTTCATTAGCAATTCTCCGTTGTTTGTCTACAGGTAAATATTTTAACGTCCGCATATTGTGTAAGCGATCAGCTAGTTTAATTAAAATAACCCGGATATCTTTTGCCATCGCAACAAACATTTTTCGATGATTTTCTGCTTGAATGGCTTCTTTTGATTTATATTTAATTTTACCTAGCTTTGTTACCCCATCCACAAGGTCAGCTACTTCGGGACTAAAGGTGGATTTGATGGTATCAATTGTAACCGATGTGTCTTCGGCTACATCATGTAAAAAACCACTTGCAATTGTAACGGGATCCATCTTTAAATCTACTAATATACCTGCTACTTGAACAGGATGAACAATATAAGGCTCGCCTGATTTTCGAAATTGACCCTTATGTGCTTTTTCTGCAAATTCGTAAGCACGATAAATAAAAGCCACATCTTCTTCATCTAAATAAAGGCGGGCCCGCTCGATTACATCTTCAATTGTTAACATATCGCCTTTTGCCATACAATCACCTTTTAGCCGGATAATAAAAAAATAAATATAGAATCAGTCATTTATATAAAAAAATAATACTTTTAATATTTAGAAATAAATTACAACTAAGGTCTGACAAACATCTATTGGTCTGTCAGACCTTAGTTTATATTATACTGTATTTTATTCAATAACGCATCAAAGTGAGCACATCATAGCCTTTTAATTTTTCTAAACCATTTAAATAAGATAATTCGATGAAGAATGCACAACCAACAACAATTCCACCTAATTGCTCGACTAACTTAATCGTTGCTTCGATCGTTCCACCTGTTGCTAATAAATCATCAGTAATTAATACTCGCTGACCTGGTTTGACAGCATCCTTATGAATCGTTAATACGTCCGTCCCATATTCTAGACCATATTCCACTTTGATCACTTCACGAGGTAGTTTACCTTCTTTTCTAACCGGTGCAAATCCAACCTCTAATGCATAAGCGACAGGACAACCTATAATGAAGCCTCTTGCCTCAGGGCCAACAATAATATCAATTTCTTTATCCTTTGCAAAATCAACAATTTCATTAATAGCTGATTTAAAGGCTTTACCATTATCCATTAAAGGCGTAATGTCTTTAAATTCAATTCCCTTTTCAGGCCAATCGGGTACGATTTTAATATATTGTTTATAATCCATGTACTAGTTCCTCCTTAGGACTCTCTCGTTTACTCATATATTGCGCAAACCAGGATCTTAACTCCTGATATGTAGAGTAGTATAATTTTTGTTCGATGCTACATGCATGAAACCATTTCTGGTAGTGGGTTGATTGTTGTAAATCAGTCTTAACTGGGTTTTCAATCAATTCAATGACCTCATGCTCTTTTGTAATAAATTCCAGCTCCAAAAAAACATCAAGCATAAAATTTACTTTGGCTGTCTTCCAGTTCTTCGCTTGGAGTAAACGTGGTAATTCTTGTTGGATATTAATTTTTTTATGATGATAAATGAGTGCATAGAGCGATTTAAAATCTTCTCGGGATGGAAAATTCTTTAAAAACAAGCTCTCTTTCAAATAAAAACAAACATGAATATTTTCTGGTTGTGTATTAGCTATGATTTTTCCTAGTATATCCAATGATGGTGGTAAATCAAATAAATATAATGAATTTACCTTTGTTAATGAATCTATATTTATATTATAGGTTATTTCCGAAACATTTTCCATGTCGGTTACATGCTGTAAAGGATGATTTCCTATATGTTCACTAACAATTAAATGATGATCTTCTTCCCTAACATAAACGGATAAATCTGTCGTTCTTTTTCCTCGATGATCGAATAATTGCCATGTGTTAATCGCTACGTCTTTGATCATTAGCTGGGGTGTTTTTATCCCATTCCATTCATTTATATTTAATTCCCCGACGAGGGAAATTTCCGTTTGTGGTGTAATGTAATGCCATATATCCCCCATGCCAAAACCGATTCCTTCAAGGTTATGTTGTTCTTCATGAAATCTTAATTTTAGATGGTTTTTGGCCTGTCCGATTTGTCTTGATTCCTGTGGGATTGCTGCTAGATGAAATATCGGTTTTGGATTTCCGATTCCAAACGGCTCTAAACTTTGTAAATCTTCATATAATCTCTCTGTTAAATCAGTGATTTGAACTGAACGACTAATTTCAATGACTTGTTTAAAGTCTGCTTCCGTTAATTGGTTCTCGATCAATTCATTTAAGGATTGTTGAATCAAGGTTAGATTTTCAAAAGGAAAAGTCATCCCTGCTGCTTGGGCATGACCACCAAACTCTGTAAATAACTCGCGTATTTTCATGCAGTTTTCAAATAGATTGAAGGCGGGAATACTACGGGCAGAACCCTTTAATTGATCTAATGCCGAATCATAAGTTAACACGATGGCTGGTCGATCAAATTTTTGGACCAATCGTGAAGCAACAATACCTAGGACACCTTCATGCCATCCTTCTTTGTAAACAATAATAATCTGTTGTTGCTCCCTCTCGGCTACTAGCTGTTCGGCTTCTTTAACAATATGATTGACAATTTGCTGTCGTTCTATGTTCAGAGCATTAACTTGCTCTGCCAATTCCTCAGCCTCCACATCATCTGCTGTGGTTAGTAGTCGAACTGCCATCTTGGCATCACTGATCCTACCAACAGCATTTATCCGTGGACCTAATAAAAAACCAACATTTTCCGCTGTTACATGACCATCTATTTGACAAATTTTCTTTAATGCTTTGAGTCCAAGATTATTTGTCTTTGATAACTGGCGTAAACCGAAATAGGCTAAAATCCGATTTTCATTCACTAATGGTACTAAATCAGCAATTGTACCAATGGCAACTAAATCTAATAGTTCTTCAGGAAAGTAACCTAATAAGCTTTCAGCTAGTTTAAAAACAACACCTACGCCTGCTAAATCTTTGAACGGATAGTCTGGTGAGCATTTTGGGTTAATGATCGCATAAGCATCGGGTAACGTGTCTTGGACTTCATGATGATCCGTAATAATTAAATCCATACCTAGTGATTTAGCTACATCCGCTTCATGAAAGGAAGCAATTCCTGTATCGACGGTTATAATCAATTGAAATCCTTGTTTATAGGCTTCTTGAAAAGCATTTTCATTAGGACCATAACCTTCTGTGAACCGATTGGGAATATAATAGTCACAGTTTGCTCCTAATTCTTCTAAAACTTTAATGAGTAACGCTGTTGCACAAATTCCATCTGCATCGTAATCGCCAAACACAAGGATTTTTTCATTCTTTTCAATCGCATGTTTAATCCTTGCCGTTGCTTTATCAACCATTGATAGCATTTGGGGACTATTTAAATCATCAATACTAGGTGTTAAAAATTGATTCATTTCTTCAAGTGTATGTAAACCTCTTTGCTTTAATAAATCGACTGTTATAGGCGACTTAATTGGCAGTTTATCGACAAGATCCAATTTGTCTTCAGAGTCATGTTCATGATACTGCCATTTTGCTTTACTTGCTAACATAAATTCACCCCTGACCTATCTATTATACAAAATAAGGTCAGGGGGTGCAATGTCAAATGAAAAGTGAATGATTATACTTGTGGTCCATCGACTCGTTTTCTTTTACGAAAATCGAGGGGTTTTTCTTTAAGCAACTTGCCTCGCCAGATTAACCATAATTGAGATGCGAGGAAAATTGATGAAAACAACCCTGCTGACAACCCAGCTAACAAAGCAACTGAAAAACCGAAAATCGACTGGGCACCGAATAACATAAAGGCAAGCACAGCGATCAACGTGGTGATCGTTACATTCATACTTCTCGTAAATGTTTGCACTAAACTACGGTTAATAATTTTTGCCAATTGGGAAAATGAGCGCACGACTTTTTCGCGACGAATATTCTCCCGCAACCTATCAAATACGACAATAACATTATTAATTGAATAACCCACAATTGTAAGTAAAGCGGCAATAATTGTCACATCAAATTCAAGTCTCGTGATACTAAAGATAAACAGCATGAAAAATGAATCAAATAACAATGTGATAATCGTTGTAATAGCAAAGTAAAATTCAAAACGAATCGTGACATAAATAATCATACCTATTAATGCAATCGCTAAAGCATAAATCGCATTTTTAACTAACTCTTGTCCCACAATTGGTGAAACGACACTAATTAATGGTTCATGACCATATTTTTCAATAAAATAGCGATTGATCTCATCTTCTTTTTCTTCTGTAAGCACAAAATCATAACGCATGACTGCAGAGTCATTATCATTTCCCGATATCACAATTGTCTTCGCCTCAAGGTCTAACTCAGCTAAATCTGCTTCAATTTGCTCGGTAGATAATGATTGATCAGCAATAACCTCTACCCGGGATCCACTCGTAAAATCAACACCTGGATTTAATTTCAGAACGAGCAAGGATACCGCACCAACGGCAACAATCAAAGCTGAAATTACAAATGAAACTTTACGAGGTTTAACAAAATTAATGTGGCGATTAAATAGCGTCGGTTCCTCTTCTGTTGCCGAAATATCCCGGATATCTTTAATATCTTTCTCTTTAATGCCAAACCAGCTTTTTCGTTTATCCAAAAATCCACTTTGAACCCATAATTTTAATAACTGTCTTGTACCATAAACAGAAGTTAATAAACTAATGATTACACTAATAATAAGTAATGTGGCAAATCCTTTGACCGCACTTGTTCCAAAAATGAATAAAGCAACGGCAGCGATCAATGTGGTAATATTCGCATCCATAATTGATGATAAAGCGTTCTTCGTACCAGCTTTAAATGATGCTTTCACTGATTTACCTAACCTTAATTCTTCTTTAATACGTTCAAAGGTTAAAATATTAGCATCTACTGCCATACTTACCCCTAATATGAGTGCGGCGATACCTGGCAAGGTCAGGACACCGTTCATTAATCCAAAGACAAGAATGATCAAATAAATATAAATAAGTAAATTAACTGTAGCAATAACTCCTGGGAAGCGATAAACGCCAATAACAAATAGTATAATAATAGATACACCGATTGTTCCAGCGAGGACGGTTTGCTTTAATGCTTGTTCACCAAACTGTGCACCAACTGTTGTAGAGTATAATTCGTCCATATGTACGGGTAAAGAACCTGCATTCAGTATATCTGCTAAATATTGGGCAGATTCAACTGTGAAATTCCCCTCAATCATAATTTCTGGTTGACTCAGAGGTTCTGATACTTGCGGTGCAGAAACGTATTTAGGATCATCTTTAAAAACTTCTTCTTTAAACGAGTCCCCTTCTTGGTAATCCATCCAAATGACGAGTAAATTTTCACTCTCATAAATCGGTACCGTTGGATCATACTTGGCAGCCAATTCTGTTGTTATCTCATGGAATATTTCAGCATCCTTTAATTGTAAAGTAACAATTGGCGTGTTTTTCGTTGGATGGAAATCCTGTTTCGCGCTTCCTTCCTTAATATTCGATCCATCCATCAATTCAACATCATGAACATCCCGAAATGATAATCTTGCAGAGGTTGCTAACATTTCTCGAGCTTCCTGAGGATCTTCTACGCCAGCTAGTTGTACCCGAATCCGATCCTCACCTTCAATATCAATACTGGCTTCACTAATGCCTAAACGATTCACCCGATCATTTAATCGTCGAACCGCTGCCTCCATTAACGTTCTATCTACTTCTTGGTCTTTATCTACTGGTTCAACCTCAAATAAAACTTCAAAACCACCTTGGAGATCTAGTCCAAGATTAATATTTTTCACAACAGGACTTGCTGTTGTCCCAATGATTCCGCCAAAGATCAGAACCACTAGAAAAAATGTTAATATTCTTCTTCCTCTTTTTTTCATGAACTTTTCTTCCTTCCTATAACGTAAAAGAGATCATTATGTATAAATCTATTTCTTTGTTAGTGCTGCAATGGATGCCATCAAATCGTCGTCCTTATAGGCGGACATCGTTAAATAGCTCATATAAACAGCTGTATTTAAATGAAATATGTCTTGTACAACTTCATGTATCCGTAAGGTGGGGTTACCCTTCCAGACTTTTGTTTGCAAACATTCCCACAATTCATCCCGAGTCGCTTTTGGAAAACCCATTAATTTGAATTCATTTACTTTAACTTCTAATACTGATTCAACTTTTGGACGCCACTCATCTACTGTTTTTCTCACCACAGTCGATCCTTTCATCAGTCAATTTTAACGATATTCTTGTCATGCTTGGCCATTGTCTTTGCATATATATTATTGTATATGATTTTGTATTTTTTGAGAAGGCAGGTCTTGATGAATGACCAAACAATCTTTTTTACAAGGAACATTAATACTTATTTTGGCAGGCATGATCACTAGATTGCTCGGTTTTATTAACAGATTAGCCATGGCTAGGATTATGGGTGAAGAGGGAATCGGAATTTATATGATGGCACTTCCGACCCTTTTTTTAGTTATCACCCTTACACAACTGGGTTTACCTATTGCTATATCTAAAAGAGTAGCTGAAGCAGAAGCGAAAGGGAACCAACGAAAAGTAAAACAAATATTAGTCATTTCCTTAATGATTGTAGGGGTAACTAGTATCATATTTTCTTTAGGGTTATTTATTTCAACCCCAATTATTGCCACCCGATTATTAACAGATGAGCGAACACTTTATCCACTTCTTTTGATTTGTCCGATTGTTCCTGTAATTGCATTTGCTTCTGTATTAAAGGGCTACTTTCAAGGAAAACAAAATATGAAACCCCAAAGCTATGCAATCATTATTGAACAAGTTGTTCGCATTGGCTTTGTCATATTTTTTATCAAATTATTACTACCGTTTGGATTGGAATATGCTGCAGCAGGAGCTATGTTTAGTGTTTTGATCGGTGAATGTGCCTCTCTTCTGTTTATTGTTTACATGTTTAAACAGAAAAAAACACTAAAGCTAAGAAACAAGTTCTTTTCCTTTGTTAGATCATCAAAGGATACGGTTAAAGAACTATTTTCTATTGCCTTACCGAGTACAGGAAGTCGAATGATTGGTTCATTTGCAAACTTTTTAGAACCGATCTTAGTCGCCCAAAGCTTAGCGATTGCGGGGATTTCTACGACCATGGCAACAAGACTATATGGGGAGTTAACCGGCTATGTCATGCCCCTATTATTTTTACCAACATTTATTACGATTTCATTATCCATTGCCCTCGTCCCATCCATATCGGAAGCAGACGCCTATGAAAACGAGGATCTAATACATTATCGCATTCATCAAGCGATTAGAATTTCATTTGCTTCTGGGGCACTAGCGACAATCGTTTTGACGTTATTTTCTGACCAAATTTTAATGTTTATGTATGGGACAACCCATGCCACTAGATTACTACAATTTATGGCACCCTTTTACATATTGCTTTACATTCAAGCACCACTACAATCAAGTTTACAAGCACTGGACTTGGCAAGACCAGCGATGTGGAATAGCATCATCGGGTCAGTTTGTAAATTATGTTTATTGTTTATTTTAGCTTCCAATCCTAATATCGGCATCATGGGAGTAGCAATTGCCATGTCGGTTGGCGTGATCTTAATTACTTTGCTACATTTAATGACGTTAATCAAAACGATTCGGTTTTCAATCCCCTTTATGGATCTGGGTAAAATGATTGTTTTACTACTGTTAACAACTGGATTCGGTTATCTACTAAAAAACACACCTTTACTTCAAATCAATCAACTAAGCATATTCGTTTTTGTTTTAATCCTATTATCCTTTATCTATATTTTCTTACTTTTTGTCTTAAAATTTATTTCTAAAGAAGAATTAAAACAAATTCCTTTTTTACAAAAATGGCTTTAAAAACGCGTCTAAATTACTAAAGGATGAATATGATGTAGTAACAGGACAAACTGGGGGGATCAGAGTGAAAAACAAGCAAATCATAGCGTTGTTATATGGTTGGATTGCCGTCTTTGGTTTAATGTTAGTCATGAGTATTTTTATAGCATTTTTTCTACATATGACTTCATTGGATAATCCTTTGTACTCAAAACTTACTTTTGGACTAGGATTGATCTCCTTGTTTATTGGCGGCTTTATTGCGGGGATGAAAGGAAAAGCTAAAGGATGGTTAAATGGTGCCATCATCGGCATCGGTTTCACATTGTTTGTATTTTTCGTGCAATACTTAGGGTATAAACAGGCGTTTTCTCTCGAACAATCTTTTTATCATTTAGGTTACATCTTATCTGCCCTAATTGGTGGTGTCATTGGTGTTAACTTTGTTTCTAGTGAACAAAAATGAACAGATCAAAAAACGAGCAACAAAAATCATTGTTGCTCGTTTTACTCAATTGAATTAAGATTTATTTTTAACCTCTTTAATGGCCGAACGATCATATGTAAGTTGCGTACCATCATTTGCTCGAATGACAACAGTGCCTTCATCGAGTGCATGGATGACCCCATGTAAACCACCGATGGTAACGACTGCATCACCTTTTTCAAGGGCATTTTGCATTTCTTGTACTTGCCTTTGTCGTTTTTGTTGTGGACGAATTAGCAAGAAATAAAAAATGACAAACATCAAAATAATTGGCACTAACGTACCTAATAAACCTACTGTTGACTCCATTCATTTCACCTCCTTTTAAAAGCTTTTGGCATCTGGGTGATTGAGCCCATATTGTTCAAAGAACGCTTCTTTAAAATCACCAAGCTCATCATTTCTAATAGCAGTTCGTATCTGCTCCATTAATTCTAACAGAAAATATAAATTATGATAAGTAGTAAGTCGAAATCCAAATATTTCATTACTACGGATCAAATGACGAATATATGCACGGGTATAGTTTTGGCAAACATAACATTGACAATTTTCATCAAGTGGGCGAAAATCCCGGGCATATTTAGCATTGCGAACAACTAAGCGACCCTGGGACGTCATACAAGTTCCATTTCGAGCAATGCGGGTCGGTAATACACAATCAAACATATCAATACCACGCATCGATCCTTCAATGAGCGAACCGGGAGAACCTATCCCCATTAAATAGCGCGGTTTATTTTCAGGTAATAATGGTGTCGTAAATTCTAACACTTTATTCATGACTTCTTTAGGTTCGCCGACTGATAAGCCACCAACTGCATAACCTGGGAAATCTAATGATAGCAAATCTTCAACGCTCTGTTTGCGTAAGTCTTCATATTCACCACCCTGAACGATACCAAAGAGGGCTTGATCCTCTTTTCTTTGGTGGGCTGCTAAACTTCTCTCAGCCCAGCGAGAGGTTCTTTCTACTGACTGTTTCATATAATCATAGGAAGCAGGATATGGTGGACATTCATCTAAAACCATCATAATATCCGAACCTAATGCATTTTGAATCTTCATCGCAATTTCTGGAGAGAAAAATAACTTCTCGCCACTTAAATGATGTCTAAAATGAACACCCTCTTCGGTTATTTCCCGCATATCACTCAAACTAAACACTTGAAATCCACCAGAATCGGTTAAAATCGGTCCATCCCAATTCATAAATTTATGTAGGCCTCCAGCTTCCTCAACAATATCTTCGCCAGGACGCAGCCATAAATGGTATGTGTTAGAGAGGATGATTTTTGCACCTATTTCTTTTAATTCCTCAGGGCTCATTGTTTTCACAGTAGCTAATGTACCAACAGGCATAAACATCGGTGTTTCAAATGATCCATGAGGGGTGTGAACAATTCCTAGTCTAGCACCTGTCTGTTTACATGTTTTAATTAATTCGTAAGTTACTGGCATTCTCTTTCCTTCCTTTTAACCTAAAATTAACATCGCATCGCCAAAACTAAAAAATCGATACTGATGTTGAATGGCTTGTTCATAGGCAAAGAAAATCGTCTCTTTGTCAGCAAAGGCACTGACAAGCATGAGTAAAGTTGATTTTGGTAAGTGAAAATTCGTAATTAATCCATCAATCCCTTTAAATTGATAAGGGGGATAGATAAAAATATCAGTCCAACCACTTTCTTCAGCAAAGCGCCCATTATTGTTTTGAACAATCGTTTCAAGGGTACGGGTTGAAGTAGTACCCACTGCGATAATTCTACCTTTATTTTCCTTAATTTGGTTTAATTTGTCAGCTGCATCTTTAGACATATGATAATATTCTGCATGCATTTGATGGTCTTCAAGACGGTCTGCTGTAACCGGGCGAAACGTTCCTAAGCCAACATGTAAGGTAATATCAACGATTTCTATACCCTTTGCTCGTAAATCATCTAATAATTCCTTCGTAAAATGTAAGCCTGCCGTTGGTGCAGCAGCTGAACCAGCATGTTTAGCATAAACCGTTTGATAGCGATTTTGATCCTGTAAATCATGTTTAATATACGGTGGTAACGGCATTTCACCAAGTTGATCTAAAATGGAATGCAACTGCCCATCATACGTGAGCTTAAACACACGACCGCCTTGGTCCTTTACTTGCGTACACGTTGCCGTTAATAGTCCATTACCAAATTGGACAGTCGTACCTACCTGTACTTTTCTGGCGGGTTTAACTAGTGTTTCCCATTCATCAGCTGCTTGTTCATGTAAGAGTAATACTTCGATTTTCGCTCCTGTTTCTTCCTTGATCCCAAATAACCGGGCAGGTAATACTCGGGTATTATTAATAACTAAACAATCACCTCGTTGTAAAAACCGATGAATATCAGTAAATTTTTGGTGATTGATTTCCTTCGTCTTCCGATTTAACACCATTAGTCGGGAAGCAGTTCGATCACGTAACGGTGATTGGGCAATTAATTCCTCTGGTAACTCAAAGTTAAATTCTTCTACATTCATTGATTTATCTCACTCTCTATCGAAATTTTCCAAAGAAATACATTAGCAATGATAATATAATGCTGATAATGATGGAAGTCATCAATGGAAAATGAAATACAACATTGCCTTTCTTTACGGTAATATCACCGGGCAATTTTCCAATAAAACTCCATAAAAGGCCAATGATGATCATAAAAATTCCAAGATAAATGAATATTTTTCCAACATTCATTTGCTTTCATTCACCTTCAAACCAAAATGTTCGTAAGCTTTCGGTGTGACAACTCTACCCCGAGGTGTTCTTTGCAGAAAACCAATTTGTAATAAATAAGGCTCATAAACATCTTCTATTGTCTGAGATTCTTCACCAATTGTTGCTGCAATTGTATCTAAACCTACAGGACCACCTTGGAAATCCTCAATGATACATGTTAATAACTTATGATCAATATGATCTAAACCAACTTGATCGACCTGTAACATTTCTAATGCCTCATGGGTTGTTTCTAAACTAATTGTTTTTTCCCCACGTACTTGGGAAATATCCCTAATTCTTTTAAACAAGCGATTGGCAATTCTTGGTGTCCCACGAGAACGTCTTGCTACTTCTACAGCCGCTTGAGGAGAAATCGATGTCTCAAAAATATCTGCTGTTCGTTCAATAATTTCACAGAGATCTTTTGTTTCATAAAACTCCAAGCGACTTAAGACACCAAACCGATCGCGAAGGGGGGCAGATAATAAACCAGCCCTTGTTGTTGCACCAACTAAAGTAAACGGGGGTAAATCAATTCTCACAGATCGTGCACTTGGTCCTGTGCCAATCACAATATCCAGAAAAAAGTCTTCCATTGCTGGATATAACACTTCTTCAACCGAATGTGGTAAACGATGAACCTCATCAATAAACAACACATCACCTGGTTCAAGTGATGAGAGTATGGCAGCCAAATCACCAGCCCGCTCAATAGCAGGCCCAGATGTAGAGCGAAATTGGACTCCCATCTCATTAGCGATAATATGGGCTAGCGTTGTTTTTCCTAAACCAGGTGGTCCATACAAAAGGACATGGTCAAGAGGTTCTTGGCGCATTTTAGCAGCCTGAATAAAAATGTTTAAGTTTTCTTTTACCTTATGTTGACCGATATATTGGTTCAACGTTGTGGGGCGTAAACTCAATTCGGCTGTAGCATCTTCCGGCTGTAATTCACTCGTAACTACACGCTCATCCATTTCTTTTCCCCCTTGTTAATTCTTAACTAATAAAGTTAAGGCATGTCTAATCATTTCATCTGTTGAGCTGTCTCCTAGCTCTCTAAGTTGTGGCATAATCTGTCTAATTTCTTGGTCTGTATAACCTAATGCTTTTAGTGCTTCTTTTGCTTCAAGCAGATGAGTCGAAGCAACCTCCAGCTGTTTTTCATCAGGTTCTCCTGGTTGGCCAATAGATAAGAAATCCGTTAATTTTCCTTTTAAGTCTAAAATAATTTGTCGGGCTGTTTTTTTACCAATACCCGGAAAAGTCATTAAATATTGCTCATCTTCCCGTTCAACGGCGGCAACAAATTCCTGCACATCAACATTTCCTTGGATATTTAAACCATTTTTCGGTCCTATCCCTGAAACAGAGATCAATTTAGTAAACAAGTATTTTTCATCTTCCGTTTTAAAACCATATAAAATCTGGGCATCATCTCGAACATGGTGATATGTATAAACGAATATTTCTTCATTCATTGAAGATTGAAAAACAAAAGGATTGGCGCAAATAATTTCATAGCCAATTCCTTGCACATCTACAATAATCGATTCATCCGTAATCTGGGTCAGTATTCCCTTAATATAGGCTATCATTTCTTTTTCTCCTTTTTTCAATCCTTGTCCTATTTTACCATATCTATACATATATTTCGGTAGTTCATTTAGACAAGGTGGATTGAATAAAAAAACTTCCCTCTTATCTATCAGAATGGAAGCTTTTTTAACCATTGTTACATCGTAATTTCTAAATTATGATGAACTTCTTGCACGTCTTCATCTTCTTCTAACATATCAATTAATTTCAACATTTTTTCCTCTTCGTCTTTTGCAATCTGGGTATAGTTTTGAGGAATATAGGTAATCTCAGCCTCTTCTAATTCATAGCCATTTTCTCGTAAATGATCACAAACTTGCTGAAAGTTCTCCGGAGATGTATAAATCTCAATCGCTTCTTCTTCATATTCGATATCGTCTGCTCCGGCTTCAATCGCTTCTAACGTGATTTCTTCTTCATCAATTTCATCGTTATTAACAATTACGATATAGCCTTTTCGATCGAACATAAATGCAACACAGCCCGATTCACCAAGGTTACCGCCATTTCTACTAAAAGCATGTCTCACTTCAGCAGCTGTTCGATTTCGATTATCAGTTAATACCTCAACCATCACAGCTACGCCTCCTGGACCATACCCTTCATAAATCACTTCTTCATAACTTCTACCTTCCACGGTTCCAGTTGCCTTTTGAATCGCTCTGTTTATATTATCGTTTGGCATATTGACAGCTTTAGCCCGTTCAATGGCTAAACGAAGTGCCGCATTCATATCTGGATCGCCGCCACCTTCTTTTGCCGCCGTATATATTTCTTTCGAATGACGCATAAAAATTCTGCCTCTTTTAGCATCCTGGGCGCCTTTTCTTCTTTTGATATTACTCCATTTTGAATGACCTGCCATGTTTGTGTTCCCCTTTCACTACGTGTCAATTTTCTCTAAAAAACATTTTTGGCATATGACGTTTATGTTGAGTCCGTCGATGCATATTTTCAATTTTTTCCCTATCTTCAGTCGGGATTGCTTGTCCTAATAAGTATGCATCTATTTTATCATAAGTTGTTCCCATTTCCTCTTCATCTGTCTGTCCTTCCCATAAATCGGCACTTGGTTTTTTTTCTAAGATTGATTGAGGAATACCTAGAAACTTACCCATTTCCCATACTTCATGTTTCGTAAAATCAACAATTGGTTGCAAATCAACGCCACCATCACCGTATTTTGTAAAGTACCCCGTATACCACTCAGCTTTATTATCGGTTCCAACAACTAAATAATTATAATTCGCCGCTAGCGTATATAAAGTACTCATGCGTAATCTTGGTCGTAAATTAGCATCAGCTAATTGTAGCGTTTGTTCATTTAGCTCATTTCTTTCGGCTAATTCTTCTTTTAAGGTAGTAAATAATATATCATGTGTTGTCGTTAAATCAATTGTCATTCCTTTGATGCCACTATTTTCAATCACTTGCTCAGCATCTTTAATATCGATTGGATTGCTCTTTAACGGCATAATCACGCCTAACGAATCCTCTGGAAAAGCTCGTTTGATTAAATAGGCAACAACAGCAGAATCAAGCCCACCACTTACCCCAACGAGTAAACCATTGACTTTTGCATCCTCTACTTGTCGTCTTAACCATTGTACAATCTCGTTAACTGCTTGTTCCAACTACACCGCTCCTTTTAGCCTCATTTATCTCATATTATTTTAACATCCTTCTTTTGTTTCGCAAAAAGGAAACCATTTCTTCAACCCCTTTGTTAAAAATTATTGTCGCATTTTGTTATATGTATGAAGGTTCAATCCTGTGTGGAAATCATGCAATAAAAAAAGAAAGACGACTTAGGATAAATCGCCTTTCAAATGATTACTCATCTTTTGTTTCTTCACTTTCTCCTTCTTTTTGATAACTTGGATATAATGGCGGTGTTGGATATGACTCCCTTGTTTGGGGAACTTGTTGATGATCATGAATTGACGGTTGCATCTGCTGTGAGTAAAATCCGCCTTGTTCCGTTGGCTGAGCTCCACCATATGATGGATTTGCATACCATTGTTGTTGAGGATGTATCAATTGTTGACTACCTTGCCAATCAGGAAGGGGACCTGGCATATGGTTGTATCCAGGCATTGGTTGTTGACCCATTGGCTGAGCGTTAGGATACATCTGCTCCGGATGATACATCCCCCCTAATGGATACTGATGGTACATCATCTGCTGTCCACATGAACAAGGTTGACAAGGAAAATGATGATAAAAACATGGTATCGGCTGGGCCTGATAACAAGGATAAGCCACCGGTTTTTGAGCTTCTATTTTCTTTGGTTGTTCCTTTGGTTGTTTCTTTGGTAGACTAGGTTTTTTTGTTGTTCCTAATGATTTATCTAAACTAGGTTTTTTTGGTAAAGTAAGCTTTTCTTCTTTTTTTGGTTGTATCTTTGCCTTCGGTTTTTCATATGCAGGCATGATTGGATATTGTTGTGCAGGATACATCGGCATGGTCGGCATCTGTTGTTGCGGATAGGCTGGCTGTTGAATCTGTATTGGTTTTGCTTTTTCTATATCATCTTCTTTGATTTGCTGAATTGGTTTAGGTGCAGGTTGTTGCTGCGTTTCTTTAACTTTACTTACTTCCTTCTTTACTTTTTTTGTTGTGCTTGGTATTTTTATTTTCATTCCTGGCATAATCATGTCTGGGCTTGATAAATGTGAATTTAATGCTTTCACTTGTTCAAAATCAACGCCATATTTTTTGGCTATTTCCCAAATCGTATCACCTTTTTGTACAATATGAATTTTCAAGTAAACCAAACTCCTCTCATTTCTATGCACTGGGCTATTTCCTAATAACAACATATGCAAAAGAAATGAAAAGTTGAAAGGATATTCATAAACGAGAGATCCAATCAGGTATTTAATAAATAATAACCTAATAAATTCGACCAGTAATCAATCAATAACTTGTCGAATAAACAGTTTTACTAGAAAGCAGAACAAAAAAATGGCCCTAGCAACGATCAATTGCAAGGGACCATCTAATCACGTTCTGCTAAATGTATCCAAAGGTCAAACCTTCATCTGATAAACAGGATATGAACCTAAAATTGTCACTTCACAGCCGAGCGCTTCTAATTCACCCTTCACTCCTGGAAATAGGACATCATCCAATGGTTGATCGACATCAATAATAAAGAAGTAATTACCTAGACCTGTTTTCATCGGTCTTGATTCGATTTTAGATAAGTTCATCTTACGCCATGCAAAGGCTGATAATACTTGATGCAATGCACCAGCTTGATCCCGAGGGAGGGTAATTAACATGGTCGTTTTCTCAGCTGAGACCGGATGATTGATTTGCACAACATCTTTTTCTTTCGCTAGCACTGCAAAGCGAGTATGGTTATTCGGATAATCATGAATATTTTCTTTGATCATCTTTAAGCCATATTCTTTGGCTGCTAATTTATTGCCAATCGCCGCGATTGGTCGGTCTGTCTGACTTACTAATTCAGCTGCTTTTCCCGTCGATGATGTATAATGAAGTGTGGCTTGTGGGATATTTTTATGTAAATATTGATGACATTGGGCAATCGCATGGCTATGCGAATGAATTTCGGTAAGGTCCTCAATATCTCCATTAAAATTTGGATTTACCAACAAATGTTGCTGAATGGGAACGACTAATTCCGCATGAACTGGTAAACGTACTTCATGGACTAAATAGTCAATCGTTAATTGGACAGTCCCTTCAATTGCATTTTCTAATGGGACAACACCAATATCAATTTGATCATAATATACAGCATCAATACATTCTGGTATCGTATTAAAACTTTCGTAAGTTTCACCATTAAATGCCATGTCAACTGCAAGTTTGGTGAACGTTCCTTTTGGTCCTAAATATCCTACTTTGTTTGTCAAAAACTGTTCCTCCTCTAACAACACCATCTTAATATTTATCTATTATTGAATAACAACATAACAATTAATTACCACACTTAGCCTACATTATTCAATAAATTCAAACTCAAAATCAAGAAGTCGTACAACATCCCCATCACGAGCGCCCCGTTCACGAAGAGCATCGTCAACACCCATCCGTCGTAATTGTCGGGCAAAGCGTTGCTGAGATTCTCGATGAGTAAAATCAGTCATTCTAAATAGTCTTTCAATTCTTTCACCTGATAAAACAAACGCTCCATCAGGATCTCTTGTAATCATAAATGCATCTTCTTCTGGTGTATGTTCATAAATAATTTGAGCTTCAATCGTGTCATATAGTTCTTCTTTAGGTGTATTATCTAAAACATTCGCAATTTCATAGATCAATGGATCCAGTCCATTTCGTGTATAAGAAGAGATCGCAAAAATTGGCATATCCTCTGTCATTTTTTCCTTGAATTGTTTCAAATTTTCTTCTGCACCGGGAATATCCATTTTATTCGCAGCAATAATTTGTGGTTTTTTGAGTAGGTGTTCACCGTATTTTGCTAATTCCTCATTGATCTTTAGGTAATCATCGTAAGGATCCCTACCTTCAATCCCTGCCATATCAATAACATGGACAATAACACGGGTACGTTCGATATGTCGTAAAAACTGATGACCTAAGCCTACCCCTTGATGGGCACCTTCTATTAAACCAGGTAAGTCAGCCATCACAAAGCTACGATAATCCTTTGTTTCAACAACACCTAAGTTTGGTGATAGTGTCGTGAAATGATAATCAGCAATTTTAGGTTTCGCTGCACTCACAACAGACAATAACGTAGATTTACCAACACTAGGAAACCCAACTAAACCAACATCAGCAAGTAATTTTAATTCTAAGATGAGCTCTTTTTCTTCCCCTGGTTCGCCATTCTCAGCGATATTTGGTGCTGGATTACGGGCTGTTTTAAACCGCGTATTTCCTCGGCCACCTCGACCACCTTTAGCTACAATGGCTTGTTCCTCGTGCTCTGTTAAATCAGCAATGATATTTCCGGTCTCTTTATCAATAACGGTTGTGCCTGGTGGAACATAAATAATAAGCGATTCAGCATCTTTACCGTGTTTACCTTTACCGGATCCATTTTCGCCCCGGCTAGCTTTAAAATGACGCTGGTAACGAAAATCCATCAATGTATGTAAGCCTTCATCAACTTCAAAAATGATATCGCCACCTTTACCACCATCGCCACCTGCTGGACCGCCTAACGGTACAAACTTCTCTCGGCGAAAAGCTACGATACCATTACCACCATCTCCTGCTTTGACATGAATATTCACTTGATCAACAAACATGTTTCGTCACCCTCACTGCGATAAATAATAGGTTATCGTACCATTGATCCCCTTTTCATGTTTCTCTAAATGAAGAGGAGGATCAATTTGCTTTCTGTCAATATAAGAAAACAAGGCATCATCGTTAATTTCCCCTGTAAGATAAAAAACTATCTTTACTTCGTTCGTTCCTAGACCTTCTTGGACAATATGTATCTTAACATGATATAGTTCCTGGTTACTGCCAACCGCTTTAATCCCATCAATCAACAGTTGACAATGATTAGTCATTTTTTCATCAAGCGAACTTAAATTTACTTCATCAAAGTTAACATCATAGTTTACACGAATATTTGGTTCGACATGATTAATCATCATGAGCCACAGAACAAAATGAGATGCTTTAGTAGATAACAATTTTTTGTCCCGGTGAAATCGATTGATCATATCATGCAGTTTTTCTGACACTTTTTCAGTGTTACCAATACTTAAGTATCCTGAAATGATTTGTAAATCATTCATCATATCATGTCGATCATATTGAATTAATTTTAGAATATCTTCTGCTTTCATATTATCCCCCCGATGATCCTCAAGCATAAGTTAAATGAGATCATCTGAGTTAATGATATTAATATTATTTCATTATAGCATGTTCTTTGGATAAAAAAAGTCCAACCATATTACTGGTTGGAACTTGTCATTGTTATCATATTGTCTTTGCTTATGCTTCTTTAGCAACAGGATATACACTTACTCTTGTACGATTGCGACCTTGACGTTCATATTTTACTACACCATCAATTTTAGCAAATAACGTATGGTCTCTGCCGCATCCTACATTCACACCTGGATAAATAACTGTTCCTCGCTGACGATAGAGGATAGATCCGCCGGTAACGAACTGCCCATCGCCACGTTTTTGTCCAAGACGTTTAGCGTGGGAATCACGGCCGTTTTTCGTACTACCGCCACCTTTTTTCTGGGCAAAGAATTGTAAATCTAAACGAATCATTTCGGTGCACCTCCTACTTCTTCAATTTGAATAAACTGACTATATTCACGTTCAATTGTTTTTAATGAAACAAGCATACCTTCAAGCAGTATTTGGGCATTATGTTCGTTTTCCATAGATGTTGGCAATGATACAAACAAATACCCACCTTCATCTGCCTGCTCTATATGCAAGTTAGGATCACACATTGTTAACACAGCATTGACTGCCCCAAATGAAACAGCTGAAACACCTGCACATACTAAATCATAACCATAAGGGCCACTGCCAGCATGTCCGGATATTTCAAAGGCTGTGATTTGATCATTTTCACGGAATATGGAAACTTTTATCATTTCATAATTCCTTTTATGCATTAATAGATTCAATTACAAGTTTTGTAAATGGTTGACGATGGCCTTGTTTACGGCTATAGTTTTTCTTCGGCTTAAACTTATAGATCGTAATTTTCTTATCAAGCCCGTGTTTATCAACTTTTGCCGTTACTGTTGCGCCATCAACATATGGCTGACCAATTTTAACGTCATCGCCACCAACAAACAGAACTTTATCAAAAGTAACTGTCTCGTTAACATCGGCATCAAGTTTTTCAACGAAAATTGCTTGACCTTCTTCAACTTTAAGTTGTTTGCCACCTGTTTCAATAATTGCGTACATGAATTGCACCTCCTAATCAACTAAGACTCGCCATACAGGTACCCATTCAATGGGATTTTATGACCTGTTCTGTGCGGTTGTAGCCCCTAGGTGCTACAAAAAGAACATTTAAATATTACCATGAACCTTCTTCCCTGTCAAGAAGCAATCATTTACCTCTTTACACAACGTCCTTAACAAGATCACCAATTGTTTGTTGATACTTCTTTTCAGTGAAATAATAGTGCAAACATTCAGTTTCATCAATAGCTTTTCGCTTATATTTCCCTTCAATAATATAGATAGGATGTTTTATCTCACGATGAAACAGAAGAAAAATATCCATTAATGAATAATGACTAGGTACAATTAATGGTTGAATCCCTCTAATTGGTGTTTTTCCTTCATAGCGATTGAGTAAAAAGCGAATAAACACATAATATCGCCGTTTCCACTCTGTATGATTTTCAATGATTAAAAATAATAAAATTAAGATTAAACTTAAAGTAAAAGGAAAGATAAAGAATTGTCCAATGATGATCAGGAGACTAATGCATATGGAAGAAATGATCATCAACTGATAGGCTCGTTTAAAGGGAAATAACAAGGATAAACCAAATAGTAATAATTTACCCCCATCTAAGGGCCAAATCGGTAACATATTAAAAATAAGAATGGTCGTGTTATAAAATAATACGAGTTCAAGCATTGATGCTGGTAAAATATTCATCATCATGATCAGCTGGGTAACCCCATAGATCCATATATGTTGTAGTGGACCCATCAAGACAACAAATGCCTCTTCTTTCATCGGTCTACTTGAATGTTCATCTGTTTTCAACACACCACCAAATGCCCATAATGTAATACTCTCGACGCGCCAATTTAACCGGCGGGCCATAAAATAATGCCCTAATTCATGTATCAATACAATGGTCATGATAATAAATAATTCAACGAAGGTACCTGTTAAAAAAGAAATAACCACAAAGATAAGTAAAATGGGATGAAACCGAATCTGAGGGAGATGCTTAAGGTAGGTCATCAACGGTAATCACCTGAATTGGATCGATATATGTTTGATCTTTTTCTATTGAAAAAAATACTGAACGATGATCATGGTTAGGATCAAATGTACCGATCTCTTGGTGTTTGGCCACATACTGATATAAGTGGACATCAATAGAACTTAGGAATCCATAAGTAGTCTTACTTCGATCTGCATGCTGAATAACAACAGTTTTATTTGTTTCCCGATCATTCCCAGCAAATACAATAATGCCGTCACGCCAAGCCGAAACGGATGAAAATTCTTCAGGATCAATCATAATACCAGAACCATGACTTTGAAATGATTGACTGACACTTCCCATAACGGGCAATGAGTCGATTTCTGCATCTCCGACATAATCATTTGTTTTCAAAGAAAAAGCTAAAGGTGATCCAAAGGCCTCTTGATACCATTGGTGGATGCTCGCAAAAGGAAACTCTTCTTGGATAGCATGGCTTGTCCATTGTTTTGGTTTTTCAAGCAAGGGGATATTTGTTTGCAATAAAATGGCTACAACAAAGAAAAGAATCGCGGCAAGGACCCCTTTTAGGAAAAACTGGCCAACAAATGAAAATTGCTCTGCAGATGTTTCCGGTTGTTGATTTTCTTGGAAAACTGCATAATATCCATGTTTTTCTTCTTCTTGAGGAAGGGGTGGGATAATTTGTTGTCTCCCTTGATTACTTTTTATAACCCGACGCATATTATTTCGCTTAGCGATTGATTGTCTCACTTTTTGTACCGCTTTATTCATTTGCCTCACCGTCCTTCACTATATGATACTTTACTGTATCCTATGAATCATTCAGTCAAGATATGATGTGAGGCAGTAAAAAAACGTATTTTCTATTAAAAAAAGAAGTAATGAATAATTTCAATTACTTCTTTTCATAAATAGATACATTTATGATCTCATGCCAAAGAATTTTTTAACTTTTTTAAAGAAACCCTTGTCATCTTCTAATGATTGAAGAGGGACTGTTTCCCCTAATATCCTTCTCGCAATATTTCGATAGGCAATCGATGCTTTGGAGTTGGGTTGAAATGCGACTGGTTCACCTTCATTAGAAGCTTTGATGACTTCATCGTCATCCAAAACGATTCCTAAAAGATCAATAGAAAGAACTTGGACGATATCATCCACGTCTAACATTTCGCCACTTTGCATCATATGGTTACGAATTCTATTAATCACTAATTTTGGTCTTGCCATATCTTCTTGTTCAAGTAATCCGATAATTCGATCCGCATCCCGTACGCTTGCATGTTCAGGTGTTGTCACAACAATAGCTTGATCCGCACCAGCAATCGCACTTTGAAAACCATGTTCTATGCCGGCAGGACAATCAATGATAATATAATCATAGTCTTGTTTAAGTTCTTCAACAATTTTTATCATACCTTCACTCGTAACAGCAGTTTTATCACTTGTTTGCGCTGCTGGTAATAAAGAAAGGTACTCAAAACGCTTATCCTGGATCAGAGCTTGTTTCAACTTGCATCGTCCATTGATGACATCAACAATATCAAAGATAATTCTATTTTCTAATCCCATCACAACATCAAGGTTTCTTAAACCAATATCTGTATCAATTAAACAAACCTTTTTATCCATTAAGGCCAAAGCTGTTCCAAGATTTGCTGTTGTTGTGGTCTTACCAACACCACCTTTACCTGAAGTGATGACAATCGCTTCACCCATTTTGCATTCTCCTTTCAAAACTGGATAAATCTTTACGTAAATGAGAAAGAACTTGCAGTCTATCAATCACGATTTTATCTTCTTTTTCACTAATGAACCCACATTCCATATACACACCAGTAGTTTCATAGTCTGGCGCCCTACTTATGTAATCAGCTATCCGAAGTTGGCTAGGCTTCATGTAGGCAGCTGCAATCACGGCTTGACGATCACCATTTGCACCAGCATGGGCTGTACCTCGTAAATTTCCCATTATATAAACGTCCCCTGTAGAGACAACCATCCCACCTGGGTTCACATCACCAATCAACAACAAATCTCCCGTTACTTCAAGGACTTGGCCAGATCTAACGATTCGATGTATCGCCTTAACTTGACTTTCCTCTTTCCATTTAAGGGCTTCTTCCCGCGTAATCACATTTGATTCAATTGTATCGATCGCTAAGCGATTTCCTTCATGGATGATTTGTTTTAGTTGTTCTTTTTGTTTCTCAGTCAAATAGCGATTCCCTAATTCAACGTTAACAGAAACAATCGGATCTTCTCGATTTGGCCGACTGCTTTCAACAACTTGTTTTAATTCTGCTAAGGCTTCATCAAAAGAACATAAATCATTAATTAACAATGTGAGTCCATTTTGCCTACCTTTGATTGTAACGTTCTGTTTCTTTTCCTGCATGTTCCGTTCACCTCATTAAGTAACTAGCGAATTAACAAACTTATCGATCCACTAAATCGCCTTGTTTCCAGCTCAATAATCTATTTTTGAAAAATGGGTAACAAATAATTAGAAAGATCATATTCGCTAAGACTGTTGGTAGCAAGCGAAAATAAAAGTAATGTGACCACTCAAACTGAGCAACACCGATAAACAAGTAAATAGTATTGATAGCTAACTCTACTAAGATAATGCCAATTACTCCGAGCAGAAAAGTCACTGTGAAATTTTCTCGAAAATGTTTTTTTAACGTGTGAACAATATAGGTGACAATTCCATACACAAACATATAAACGCCTAATATATCTGTGTAAACAATATCAATAAACAAGCCAAAAATAACACTGTATACAACGGAAAAATAGGTTGTTTCCCGATCATAAAATATAGCAATCAAGATTAAGAAGATAAACAGCCAATGTGGTACGAGTTGGGTATCACTATCTAAAAGAAAAGATGCCAATAGTTGTCCATTAACACCCTCAACGACTAGTAATAGAAATAGGGTAATCGGAATGTAAAGATGCCTCACTCAAGATCACCCGACTCATTCTGTTCTTCCTCATCATACAAATCAGCATCAACAACAATGACATGATGTACATCATATATGTTAGCAGCAGGCTCCACTAATGCCGTACTCGTAAGACCATATTGATCTGGAACAACTTCCTTCACTGTACCAATTGGAAGGCCAGCTGGGAACAAACCACCCATTCCGGATGATACAACAAGCTCTCCTTCTTCGACCTCTTGCTCAGATTCTTCGATGATTCTAAATAATAATGATTGACTTTCATGGTCAAATTGTTCGATTAACCCAAATACATCTTTTCCTTCTTCACGTATTATTGTAGCAGATATTCGATTAAATTGATCAAATCCTGACAATAACTGGACGGTTGCACTAGATTGGGCTACACTTTGAATTTTACCTAACATCCCATCTGGTGTAATGACAGCCATGTTTTTCTTTACACCATCTTGCTCACCTTTGTTGATTGTTACCTGCTCGAGCCAACGTTCTGGTGAGCGAGAAATGACTGTTGCCTGAATAGGACGATAGTCTCGAATTGAGTGGGTTTTATCAATGATTTCTCTTAATTCTTCATTATCTTTTTTAAGTTGTTGCACTTCGTAAATCAATGTTTTATATTCAGCTAATTTTTCCTTTAACACTTGATTCTCTTCATAGGTATGTTTCAAATCGCGTAGGTTGTTGACAACGTTTTTTACATAATTTGCTGGGAAATATACTGCTTGTTGAACCCAACCAACTGAGTCTTTGATAAATTGTTCAGGCATTGTTAATCTTTTTTGATCACTTAACGAATAACCGATTAAAGCTACGAGCAAAATGATCCCTATTAAGATGATGAACAATCGCTTATTACGAAAAAATGACATAAAAACACCTGCTTATTCAATAGAATGATGTGATGAAACATTTGGATTTGAACGAAAATGCTGAATGTATTCTAAAGATTTTCCAGTTCCAATAGCGACACTATCTAATGGGTTTTCTGCTCTAAAGACAGGTATTTTTGTTTCATCACTAATCACTTGGTCTAAATTCATTAACAAGGATCCACCGCCGGAAATAACAATACCTCGATCCATAATATCTGCTGCTAGTTCAGGTGGTGTATTTTCCAAAGTACCTTTCACCGCATCAATAATATTATTGACGGATTCAGTTAACGATGTAGCAATTTCTTCTGCAGTTACCGTTATCGTTTTTGGTAAGCCAGTTAATAAATCTCTGCCTCTTATATCCATTTCTTCATTTTCTTCAACATTTCCTGCATAACCAATTTCCATTTTGATAGCTTCTGCCGTTCTTTCGCCGATCATTAGATTGTAATTTTTTCTAATGTACTGAATAATATCATCATCTAAATTATCACCAGCTGTACGAATGGATTGACTGGTAACAATTCCCCCAAGGGAGATCACTGCAACTTCGGTAGTTCCACCACCAACATCAACAATCATACTTCCGGTAGGTTCCCAAACAGGCAGACCAACACCAATGGCCGCAGCAAATGGTTCAGCAATTGGATAGGCATCTTTTGCCCCTGCTTGCTTGGCAGCATCAATTACCGCCCGCTCTTCAACCATAGTTATCCCCGAAGGTACACAGATAATTACATTTGGTTTACTAGCCAAAAACGATCTTCTCCGCATGGCTTTTTTTATGTAATAATTCATCATGATTGCTGTAGTATCATAATCCGCAATCACACCATCTTGCATTGGACGAATAACAGATATATTTCCAGGAGTTCGACCAATCATATTGCGGGCAGCATTTCCAACTGCCTCTATTTCGCCTGTTTCAATATTTTTTGCGACGACAGAAGGTTCGCGAAGGACGACACCTTTATTACGAACATATACAAGTGTGTTTGCTGTTCCTAAATCTAAACCTAAATCTTGCGATAAACTAAATCGGCTCACAAAAATCTCCCTTTCCTACTGAGCAAATCTTTTGATGTATATCAATTAATATAACTATTTATAGGATGTATATCATTAAATATAGCGATTTATAAATCATGATGCAATGGTCTTTGTCATGAAAACAAATCACTGTTAATACGAATACCAATAACGCCCATGCGAAAGCGCCATTGTCATATGAGAAAAAATGGCGCTTTACCAATGACATCTATTTAATTATACGAAAAAAATGACAAAATAGATAGCTTTTATAAGTAGCCTTTTTCTTTTAGTGAGATAAATTTACGATCACCGATGATGATATGGTCTAATAGCTCAATGCCCATTATTTTACCTGATTCAACTAATCTTCTCGTTACATGAATATCTTCTTGTGATGGTGTAGGATCGCCTGAAGGATGATTGTGTACACAAATAATTGTCGCAGCAGATCGCTTAACAGCTTCACGGAATACTTCCCGGGGATGGACAATTGAGGCATTTAAGGAACCGATGAAGATTGTCTGTTGATGGATGACTTGATTTTTAGTATTGAGGAATAAAGCAACAAAATGTTCTTGCTTCAAATGTCGCATCTCTTCCATTACATAATCAGCCCCATCTTCTGGTGAGCGAATGATGTATTTTTCTTCTGGTCGCTGTTGATTAAGTCGCTTCCCGATTTCAATCGCCGCTAAAATGGAAACTCCTTTTGCTTCACCAATACCTCTAATTGAAGTAAGTTCTTCAATCGTTGCATCCGCAAGTAATCTAATTCCCTCAAAATGCATGAGGACACGATTTGATAAATCTAATGCCGATGCCTCCTTGGTGCCACTGCCAATCAGAATAGAGATTAATTCTTGATTTGATAAATGACTTGCTCCAAAGGCAAGTAATCGTTCTCGGGGACGATCTTCTTTAGGTACGTCCTTGATCATAATCGTCGTGTCGGTCATGGTAAAACCTCCTATATTTTAATCGTGTCTCTATTTTATCGAATTAGCGAGATTTCAACCAATCACGATTCTTACATTTATCCCCAATTTGCTATGGTGAAAATTAAGATTTTAAATTGACGAATGGACAAATTTAGATGTTGAATGTCCCTCATTTTATAAATTGAAGATTGAAATAAATTGTTGCCATATTTCTAATAATAAAGCAGATTGAATTGCTGGATTATTTAAATCATCGATTTTATTCATTAATTCGCCAAGAAATGGTTCAATATGGCTATATTCTCCTTGTGCTTCGTCTAATATATCTTGCCATGCTTCAGTATTGATGCTTCCATTTGTACCTAGATCGATTACAGATTGGTCCCATAGTTCCTGAAAAGATGTTAACCACTCATACTCTTGTTCGGAAACCTCTACCTCATATTCTGGTGTTTCCCATTCCTTCACATAGATTTCTATTTCATCACTTTCCAATTCGGTTGCTAATATTTCTGCAGCTGTTTTTGTAGCCGCTACACCAGCAAATAAGAAATATTGTTCATTCATTTGCCATAAAACTACCGACAAACCTTCCGCTTCATATGATGCCATTGATATTTCGGCATTATCCCTTTCATTAAATACACCGACCTGTAATACATAACCATGCATCGGCTTTAATGTATATGATAATTGAGCTTCAGCATGATCTGCCACATCCTGATTAGCATCTTCAATTTTCATTTGGTTTGACACCGGTTGTTGTTGTAAATCCTGAGGATGGTCACTAACATTTGTCAAAAAGTTAAGCATAACAAATCCCAGTACAGAACCAATAAATAAAGCTGAAAACATGGCGATCATAAATGGTTTTAGCCTTTTGATATGATTAGTGATTTTTCTTGTCCGACTAGGCTCGTCTACTTCATAGTTTCTAGTAAATGTGGGAAATTTTTCTTCATTGACTTGATTTTCCGTTTCCTTTTTGGTCACTTGTTCAAATTCGTCCCATACGATTATATCGTCCTTCTTTTTCAATTTATTCCCTCACTTTGCTAGCGAATTGATTACACTCTAGCACACATCTAGTAAAAAGTAAGAAGATAATTGTCGCTTAGCAAATAAAACTTTCTACATAAAATATGAATATTTTTAGGAAAATATTTTATTTTTCTGTCCCTTGAATTTAAAGCTGGTAACCCAAAATATCAGTATTTATTAACCTGAGACAAATTCAAATATGGTAAGTGATTCGAAAAGACACAAAACATTTTTCAAACAAAACTACAATGATTATGTAACATTAGAAACGGACTGTTTTTTCAAAGGAGGTTTTTATTTGCATCAAGAAAATAATATGACCGTTAAGAGATTGACCTTGCACTTGCTCGGTCTGCTTTTTCTGGCCCTAGGAGTTAGTTTTTCTATTCAAGCAGATCTAGGTGTATCACCGGTCTCTTCTTTAGCCTATGCATTTTCACTCATCACAAGTTTTTCAGTAGGCATTATGACCGTTATCGCCAATCTGATTTTTATCATCTTACAGGTCATATTTAGCAAGCGATTTGATCTAAAAGATGCGATCATGCAGTTAATGATCACTTTTATTTTTGGTTTCTTTATTGATGCCAGCTTGTATATTTTACAACTCTTCCCTACACCAGATACATTACAGATGAGGTGGATTTTTCTCATCATTAGTTTCGTTATCATCCCAGTTGGATTACTAGGATGCTTTAATTCTAAGCTTACCCTTATGCCCTATGATCAATTAACACGCGTCATCAGCGAAGCCTTTCAAATTAACCTCAGTAAAGCCAAAATATACGGTGATTTGACCAGTATAATGTTAGCTGGGATTATTTGTTTGATTTTCATCCATTCTTTAGGTTCAGTTGGGATTGGAACGATAGTTTCGGCCTACGCCGTAGGGAAAATTTTAGGTTGGTTATCGAAACATTTCCAGAAGCATATCATCACATGGGTACATTCTGAACAAAAGCGGATCAATAAAAAGCCGCAAACTAGTCCACTACTTAAAGAAAAAACATCACAGCTTCCATCCTAGTCTTAAAAAGAAAAACTTTGATGGTGTGCTAATGATGTTCATACGATAAATAAATTGCGAGAGGGTTTATTCCCCCCCACATTTATTTGTTTCCCGATCTCCTCGACAACCCCCTTCAGTTTCAAGTTAACAGATCCATTTCAACCTTAATTCGTAAAATACTTGCGAATCTCTGCAATAAAATGTAACGACCCTGTAAAGAAATAAATGTTTTCGTCACTTGTTGATTCTTGATTCAGCCGATTAATAATTGTAGCTACTTCTTTCATTTTGATTGGCTTCCCAGTTTTTTTAATGATGTGTTGTAATGATTCTGACGCTATAGCCCGAGGGTGTTGGAAAGTAGTCAAGGTTATCGTTGAAAAATACGGCAGCAATATTGACAACATTTTATCAATGTCTTTATCTTTAAAGGCAGCAAACACGAGATGTTTATTTTTGATCGACCTAAATGTCGTTTCAACAGTATGAATAAATGCTTTTATCCCGGCTACATTATGGGCACTATCTAAAACGATTGTTTGTGTCCCACGTGATATGATTTCAAATCGTCCTGGTAACAAAGCTTTAGCAAGACCAGCCAATATTTTCGATGATTGGAGTCTAATCCCTCTTTCTTGAATCACATGTAATGCCATGAGCGCTACTGAACAATTTAAAATTTGATGTTCTCCTAACATGCTAATCCGAGTGTTCATCCGCTTCTCTTCATATCTCCAGACAAACTGCTGGGCATTAGCTTTTTGTCTAATGTCTTCATAAGTAAAGTGTTGATGTAGGCGATATAAGGGCGCTTTTTTTTCCTTTGCTTCATCAGCTATGACAGAAAACGCCTCTTGATGGATTGAACCTAGAACAACTGGCGTCCCTTTTTTGATAATTCCTGCCTTATGGGAAGCAATTTCCGCTAAAGTTTGACCGAGGAAATTCATATGATCTTTGTCCACATTTGTTATAATAGATAAAATTGGGAATAAACAATTCGTTGTATCCTCTCGCCCGCCCATTCCAGCTTCAATTATGGCAATATCCGCATGTTGGGAAAAATATAAAAGCGCCATAGCCGTGATAATCTCAAATTCAGTGGCATAAATCCCAAGCTGGTCTAAGTGGCTAATTGCTGGATAAACTTGATGAAAAAGCTTTACAAATTCATCATCGGTCATTTGTTTATGATTGAGTAGAATATGGCCAGTTAACCCTGTAAAACTTGGCGATGTAAATACACCGACTTGATACCCATTGGCCAATAAACCATGACTGATAAAGGTAGTCGTAGATCCTTTACCGTTCGTACCCGCAACATGAATGGCTGTTAATTTTTTTTCAGGATGATCAAGTTGGTTTAATAACTTGTTCATTCGATCTAGTCCTAATTGAATACCTAGTTTTTTTCTCTCGATAAAAAAGTTTTCAATATCTGTTATATTGTTATACAATTTCGCACCACTTTTCGATCAATGTTTTTATATATTATACTTTATAACAAACTCTATGAATGACAACAAGATTTTATTTACTTGTAGTGATGAAAGGAAGAGAATCATTGCGTTTACAAGGATGGATTATTTACAACGGAAATTTACCAGGGAAGAAATTTATTGATTTTGCAAACATGCTACATCAAGCTGCTGCACAAAAACAGATTTCAACATCCATTTACAAAAACAATGAATTATTATCAATTTTAGCGACTGATTCAATAAACATCAACAGTCCTCAACTGCCATTGCCAGATTTTGTTGTTTTTACTGATAAAGACATTTATTTAGCCAATCAACTAGAATTACTAGGAATTCGCGTGTTTAATCCTGCCAAAGCCATTATGATAAGCGATGACAAAATTGCTACTTATCAAAGGTTAGCCCAACATCAACTAGCGATTCCAAAAACAATTATCGCTCCTAAAGTTTTTTACCAACATGAAAACATTGACTATTCGTTTCTAAATATAGTCAGTCACCAGCTTAAGTTCCCAATGATCGTAAAAGAAGCCTTTGGATCCTTTGGTGAACAAGTGTATTTAGTTCAAAATGAAGAAGAACTAAGAGGAAAAGTTAAAGAACTGATCGGAAAACCGTTCGTATTTCAAGAGTTTATCTCAACGAGTTACGGTAAAGACATTCGCCTACAGGTAGTTGGTAATCAAGTGGTTGCTTCCATGTTACGAACATCAACCAATGACTTTCGGGCAAACATAACCTCTGGCGGGACGATGACGGCTTATGAGCCAACAAAGAAAGAAGCCCAGCTTGCCATTCAGGCTACCAAAGCCATTGGGGCTGATTTTGCAGGCGTTGACCTATTATTTGGCGCAAATAATGAACCGATAATCTGTGAAGTCAATTCAAATGCTCATATTCGTAACTTGTATGAATGTACAAATATCAATGCTGCACAACACATCATTGATTATGTTATTGATACGATCTCTAGGGGTGAGGAACGGTGACACTTAATGGGTGGTTAATCTATCGCAAGGAAGATGCCCAAAAAAATCAATCCTATATTCAATGGTTTATTGATGAAGCGAAACAACAACAAATAAATTTACAGCTTGTCCTTCGTGAGCAACTAAAAGTAGGTATCATAAACAACCAACGGAAAATTATGTCAGAACAAACTCCTGTTGATTTACCTGATTTTGCGGTTGTGCGCACAATTGAACCGATGTTAAATAAATGGTTAGAAGATGTTGGCATCCGCGCATTTAATTCAAGCAACATATCATTTTTATGTAACAATAAATCGACTACCTATTATGAAATCAGCAAATTACAAATTCCGATGGTTGATACGTATATTTATCAACAACAAGATTTATCCGCTTCCCCGCCTCTTCCCTATCCCTTTATCATCAAATCTGCAACGGGAAGAAGTGGCAAACAAGTGGCTTTAATTGAGTCTGAGCTGGATTGGCAAACACATGGGATCACATCTGATCATGTGATCATCCAAACCTGTGATGTGCAACTTGGCAAAGATGTTCGTGTGTTTGTGATTGGCAAAGAGATTATCGGGGCTGTGTTAAGGGAAAATCCTAACGATTTTCGAGCAAATTATACGTTAGGAGGTACAGCAAGGAAATATGTCTTGAACCAAGCCGAAACATCCCTCATTAATAAAATAGTCAATGCCTTTGATTTTGATTTAGTTGGCATTGATTTTCTCATTGGTCATAATGGACAATTGTTGTTTAATGAAATTGAAGATGTTGTCGGCTCCCGCACGTTGAGTGTAACATCAGATATCAACTTACTCGAAAAATATGTTTCCCATATAAAAAATAAACTGCTTAAAAAAGGGACTAAGTAATTAGCCCCTTTTTTAAGGTTAGGAAAGCGATTACATTAATGAAGAAAAAAGTGAGCATTGAAAGGTTCAATTACGAGATAATTTTTTATTTCGATTTAGTTTAAATGCGATAATATCGTCTTTCAAATATATTCCATCCCGATTCGGTGTAATTCGACCATCCCTAGAAATCTGACTTAATCTCATCCGACTAAACCCTAAAATTTCAAGAGCTTCTCGACTTGATAAAATTTCACTTCTTATTTCCTCAATTCGTTTAAGTCTTTCTGCTTTTGTAGCATACTTTAAATGATAATTTTCACTCATTTTCATCCTCCTTATTATAATATTTCAAATTTTCCAACACATCTTTATACCCATTTTTTATCATTTTCCCACTTATGTCAACATCGTAAGCTTCAATCCATAAATCGGCTATTATATCATGCTATTCTGAAATGTATAATTTCCTTACCCTTTATATCAACAATATTCTTTAATATAGCCATTTTATTCTAGTTCGTTTTTAATGAAATAGGAGTGGACTTTAATAGTCCACTCCTATCTTCATTAACCTTTTAATTCATTAATCCGAGCTTTCACGCGCTCATATTTATCTAAATAATCCTGTTCTTTCTGCCTTTCTTTTTCAACGATATGTGCAGGTGCTTTGTCCACAAAGTTTTTATTGGATAGCTTCCGTTGGACAAACTCAACCTCTTTTTGCCATTTTTCAAGTTCAGCTTCTAAGCGGGCTATTTCTTTTTCAAAATCAATTAACCCTTCCAATGGAAAATAAATTTCTGCGCCGGTGATCACTGCTGACATGGAACGTTCTGGTGCTTTTATATCCACACCAATTTGTAATTCTTTTGGATGACAAAAATGTTCAATATAGTCGCGATGTGAATTGATCTCATTTACAATCGTCTCATCTTGCCCTTTGATTAAAATATCAATCGGCTGAGACATCGGTGTATTCACTTCAGCACGAATATTTCTTACCGCACGAATAATCGCTACGAGGCGCTTCATTTCCTGTACAGCTTGTTCGTCATTAAATTCTGGCTGCACTTGTGGCCATGAAGCAACAGTAATTGATTCACCGTCATGGGGTAGCTGTTGCCAAATTTTCTCAGTAATAAATGGCATAAATGGATGTAACATCCGCATCGTTTGATCTAATACGTAAGCCAATACAGAACGAGTAGTCTGTTTTTGTTCTTCATCGTTCCCATATAATGGTAGTTTGGCCATTTCAATATACCAATCACAGAAATCATCCCAAATGAAGTTATATAGATAACGCCCAGCTTCGCCAAACTCATATTTGTCAGTATTTCTCGTCACATTTTCAATGGTTTCATTGAGACGTGTTAAGATCCATTTATCTGCAATTGATTTTTCTGTTGATAAATCGATATCGTCATATGAGAATCCTTCTAAGTTCATCAGGACAAATCGTGAAGCATTCCAAATTTTATTAGCAAAATTCCACGTTGCCTCAATCTGTTCCCAATGGAATCTCAAGTCCTGACCTGGCGCTGAACCTGTTAATAAGAAATAACGTAGCGCATCTGCGCCATATTTATCAATCACTTCCATTGGGTCAACACCATTACCTAAGGACTTACTCATCTTCTTACCTTCCGCATCACGTATAAGTCCATGGATAAGCACATCTTTAAATGGTCGCTTACCAGTAAACTCTAGGGACTGAAAAATCATTCGTGCTACCCAGAAGAAGATAATATCGTATCCTGTGACAAGAGCATCAGTTGGGAAGTAGCGTTTAAAGTCAGGATGTTCTTCATCTGGCCACCCCATCGTTGAAAATGGCCATAATGCTGATGAGAACCATGTATCAAGTACATCCTCATCCTGTTCCCAATTTTCAATGTCTGCTGGCGGTTCTTTACCTACATACACTTCCTTCGTCTCTTTATGATACCAAGCAGGGATACGATGCCCCCACCACAACTGACGTGAAATACACCAGTCACGAATTTCTTCGAGCCAGTTTAAATACGTTCGTTCAAACCGAGCAGGAACAAAATTTACCTTTTCTTCACTTTGCTGAAGTTTGATCGCTTCTTCAGCTAATGGTTTCATACGAACAAACCATTGGGTTGATAAATAAGGTTCAACTACCGCACCACTACGCTCAGAGTGGCCAACAGTGTGAATATGTTTTTCAATTTTAAATAAAATGCCTGCTTCTTCTAAATCTTTAATGATTTGCTTACGACATGCAAAGCGATCTAATCCTTCATATTGCAGAGCATTTTCATTCATTGTACCGTCTTCGTTCATGACGAGAACCCGTTCTAACTGGTGACGATTACCAATTTCAAAGTCATTCGGATCATGGGCAGGTGTAATTTTTACCGCTCCCGAGCCAAATTCCTTATCAACATAGTCATCTGCAATTATTTTTATTTCTCGACCAACAATAGGTAAGATAACCGTCTTCCCGATTAAATGTTGGTAACGTTCATCATCAGGATGAACAGCAACAGCTGTATCCCCAAGCATTGTTTCTGGTCGGGTTGTTGCTACTTCAATATACTCATCACTATCTTTAATCGGATAGCGCATATGGTATAAATGACCTTCAACCTCTTTATATATGACTTCGATATCAGATAAAGCGGTTTTTGTTTCAGGGTCCCAATTGATAATATATTCTCCACGATAAATTAAACCCTTTTCGTATAGACGAATAAACACTTCCTGAACCGCATCAGATAAGCCTTCATCAAGGGTGAATCTTTCCCGAGAATAGTCTAAGCCAAGGCCTAATTTAGCCCATTGATCACGGATAATTTCCGCATATTCTTCTTTCCATTCCCACACAGTTTCAACAAATTTTTCGCGGCCTAAATCATAGCGACTTTTACCTTGCTCACGTAATTTTGCTTCAACAACAGATTGGGTCGCAATGCCAGCATGGTCCATCCCTGGTAACCAGAGCACATCATAGCCTTGCATTCGTTTCATCCGTGACAATGTATCTTGCATTGTCGTATCCCAAGCATGACCAAGATGCAGGCGTCCAGTTACGTTTGGTGGCGGAATGACAATTGTATAAGGTTGTTTGTTTTCATCTCTCGTTGCCTGGAAATACTTACCATCCAGCCAAAACTGATACATATCGGCTTCAACTTCTTGATGATTGTATTTCGGTGGCAATGTTATGGATTCATTCTTTTTCATACAAGTACCTCCTAATCAAATCAATGTAAAGACAAATAAAAAAACCCTCTTTCTATCCAAGGACGAAAAGGGTTTGTTTCCGTGGTACCACCTTAGTTCACAACAATACTGTCGTGCACTCAAATGTGATAACGGAACAACCGGCATGCTTCTACTTATTCGTTCAAAGCAGCTGTCTCTAGGGCGACTTCCAAAACATTTATCCTAGGAACTTCTCAGCTACCGTTCCCTCTCTGAACTGTCTTATGTATGGACAGTATTAGGCAATTATTTTGTACTACTCCCTATCTTCACATGTCATATATTCAACTTAACTTTTTCTTATTTTACCGAGTTCTCTATAAAAAAGCAACTGAATGTACTTTAAGCACAATACAACTTGTCGCTTTCATATACTATTATATATTAATTTGTAAACGAGGTGAATTATATGGCGAGATTCTATCGTTATCGTTTACCACCATGGGTGAGAAACTGCATTATTGTCATCGAAAAATGTACATTGCCAATTCTCATTTTCCAATTGATTCGTACATTGATTTTCCCGACAACCCTTGATGTGTTATTGTTAGGCTTATTAGTTCTATTATTTATTGCCTTTTACTTAGAATGGATCTAATCATTGTTAAGTTCAGGTTCAAGTAACTCATACATGTTAAAAGAAAATTCTAACTGTCGGTATAAATAAGCCATCCTTTGCACCCGATGAATCATAGGTTTGTGATGGATATCTTGTTGATAGTCTTTGATTTGCTCCAAATATGGTAAAGGATTCATTAAATAAATCAGCAAGAAACAAATTTCTTCTTGTGTCAGTTTATTTTCCTTTAAGTAAATAGAAAAGTTATCTAATAAATCTTGTACCGGTGCATCATAGTAGTTAATTTCTGATTGGAACAAGTGCATAAGATCTGTAGTTGCATGGTCATAAGTAGTCTTTTCCCAATTGATGAAACGATAGTCATTAGCTGTTAACAAGTGGGAAAATGTTAAGTTACCATGACATAAACTTTGACTCCATGGCATCGTCTCATCTTCAATCTTACAGAAACGCTCAATCAAGTCGATAAGATGATGTAAGCATCCTTCGACGACATGAAATTGCGTGCACACTTGTAATTCAAAGGGAGACATATATCGTTTTTGTTCAAATTCTTCTATTTGGGTCATAAACATACGTCTACGATCCTGACATACTTTTTTATATTCAATAAACTTGTCAGTCATTTTTTTTACTTGGATGGTATGAGTTCGTTTTGTTTTATGATGCAATTGGCCAAGATGTTGATATATTTTCCCTATCTCCATTTCGCCTTCTTGCTCTAACCAAGGACTCAAATAATATACATGTTCGTTATCATAAACGGTTAATTGTTGGTCCAATGTTAAATAAACAGGTTGAATGAACTGCAAATTATGCTTATTTGCTTGCATGAGTGCGTGGTGCCACATTGGAATATTTTCATGATTCAGTGAACTTTTCTTAAATGCGTATGTATTTCTTCCATCCCAAATGCGATAAACCCGATCGGTAATTTGATCGATGGTTTTTGCTTGAATCTGATAATAAGTAGATAAAATGTGTTGCACATCCATCGCTAATTCCTCCTCGAGTTAACAATGAGATACCCCTGCTACTCATGTAGGGGGTATCTATGGGATATGACCAGTTACGACTTTTTTGTCTTCTTTTTTGGAATCGATAATAATTGACCTTCCTGTAAATCATCATCTTCCAATCTATTTACTTTTAAAATGTGTAATTTCGGTACATGATATCGTTCAGCAATAGTCTCTAAGGTATCATTTTCTTGAACGATACAAATTCTCATTTGTGAATATGTTTCTTGTTCTTCATCCTTATCTTGAAACAATGTTGCTAAAAAGTTAAAACCTTCTCCTTCTACCTCATGATTTGAATCCGTTTCTTGTTCTTGGGTATGAACATCGATTTCGTGCCTATCGGTATCTTCTATAAGTTCTTCGACATTTGCATCTGTTCGTTCTTCAATGACATCATCAACAGTCAATTGGGCTTCGTCTACAATTTGTTCCTCGTTTTGATCTTCAGTCAATCTAGATCTCTCATCAAGTTTTGAAGTGTATTCCATTAATGGTGTCACTGATTGGTGATTGTTTTTACTTGCTGGCTCTCGTTCGCTATCATCCTTCAATTCCATTTCAAAAGAAAATGATTCTTCAGTGAGATCATCTTTTTGATCCAGTGGATGGCTTACACTTTCTTGTTCAGCAACCTGCTCTATTGGTGGACTTTGTTCTCGATGACTTGAAATGCCATGTATATGGATCATTGCTTTAATCTTCATTTGATTTTCACTCGGAAGTTCATAATCAAATGCATCAACACCAACAGTGATATTATTTGTATCCAAAATGCGGTATTTAGGTACCGAAATTTCAACCGGAAAACGATGGTTAAATTGGTTGAAACCATCATCATTATCATCGATATGTTCAATAAATCTTTTTGAATGAAAATCATCTACATCAAGTGTATCTACATCACTATTTCTGGCTTCCTCTTTGACATATTTACCATTTAATTCGATCACACCTCTAATCGAAACATAATCATTGAAGGATTGAATAGAAATTTCTGGGTCTAAGGAAATACTGATCATTTCCTTTACTTCTTGCCCTTTATCAAAAAAAAGGGTCTCACTTAACTCGAAACTAAATGCTTCTTGTTCAGTGGGCATATTATTTTCCTCCTTTCGAAAAGTCTTGTATCCTATTGCATATTAATCTTTATTTCACTATATGAAATTCGTAACATGGATATGCTTTATCAACAGAAAAACCATCTTGAATGCAATTTATCATGTTCAACTGAATCAGAGAATGTGATAGGATATGATTGGCGTTATTTTTATTTCATATATGTGCTTAAAGTTTTATGCTGATTTATGTGACTTATATTCCGAGTAATTGAAATAGCAACATTGGACTTTATAAGTAAAAGAGGTGAATAGATATTGAAACGAAAAAGTTTGATGGCCTACATTTTGATTGGTTTAGGTTTTTATTTTTTGTTAAAAGAACTTGATATTCCATATCTAGATCATTTTCATACATGGCATTCCATTGTCATCATTGTTGGCTTGATCATGGTCATCCATAGTTTAATGAACAAGGATGTTGAATTTTTGTTCGTCGGGATTATTGTCTTAGGTGTTGGGATCCATTTACTTGCTTCTAGCATCTTGGCAAATTGGCCAGATCACTGGGCAGTATATTTATTCATATTTGGTTTCGCATCATTGGTAAAAGCATTGAAGACGAAGCAGCATCTATTTATTAGCATTGTCATAGTTGTACTATCAATCATCATTCTTGTGCCTATGTCAATTCCAGCCCTTCAATGGTTAAATACATATGAGATGATATGGCCCATTGCTCTCATTCTCATAGGAATATATTTATTAAAAAAATAAGGCATAACCACTTTTCACTGTGGTTATGCCTCTTGATTTGAAAGATATTGTTTGATAACCTGCCATGCTTCTTTCGTTCCCTCACCAGTCATAGCGGAAAATGGAACAAGCATATGATCAGGAAGATCGGAAAAGGTATGCTTAATTTCGTTAATGTGTCGATTAACTTGGTGCTTTTTTAATTTATCTAGCTTTGTTGCGATGACAAGAACTGGCAATTGATAATACGTTAAATATTCATACATTTGAATGTCTTGTTTCGTCGGTTGATGGCGAATATCCGTAATTAATATAACGAGATTTAAATTCACTCGGGTTTGAAAATATTCTTCCATCATTCTGCCCCATTTTGCCCGCTCTTCTTTAGACACTTTCGCATAGCCATATCCTGGAACATCAACGAAGTAAAAATCCTCATTTAGCTTGTAAAAGTTTAATGTTCTCGTTTTACCAGGTTTCCCTGATGTTCTGACTAATTTCTTTCGTTGTACCATTTTATTAATGAATGAAGATTTCCCGACATTTGATCTACCAGCTACGGCAATTTCCGGCAGAGAATCATCAGGATATTGTTTTTGGCTTACAGCACTGATAATAAGCTTTACTTGATTAATTTTCATCTTTTTCCACCAACGCATGTTCCAACACCTGGTCTAAGTGATGGACGGTAATAAATGTTAAATCATCCCGGACGCTTTTAGGGATATCATCAATATCTTTTTCATTTTCAGCCGGTATAATGACAGTTGTAATTCCTGCTCGATGGGCACTTAATGCCTTTTCTTTTAATCCACCGATCGGCAGTACGTGGCCGCGCAAGGTTATTTCACCAGTCATGCCTACTTCTTTTCTTACAGCTCGTCCTGTTAATGCAGATACAAGCGCAGTTGCCATCGTGATTCCCGCTGATGGCCCATCCTTTGGCACAGCGCCCTCTGGAACATGGATATGAATATCATATTTCTCATGAAAATCCGGTTCAATATTAAGTTCTTCAACGCGAGAACGGATATAGCTAAAAGCTGCCTGAGCTGATTCTTTCATCACTTCACCCAGTTTTCCTGTTAAAGTTAATTCACCTTTCCCTGGATAGTGAGAAACTTCGATTGGTAAAATGTCTCCACCTGATGCGGTATAAGCTAGCCCTGTTGCAGTACCAACTTGGTCTTTTTTCTCCATTAAACCATATCGATATAACGTTTTTCCAAGTAAGGATTCTAATGTATTTTCTGTGACAATAACCCGTTTCTTTTCCCCTGACACTATCATTTTCGCCGCTTTTCGACATAAAGTTGCAATTTGTCGTTCAAGTTCTCGAACACCGGCTTCTCTTGTATACCTTCTAATCAATTTTCGTAACGCATCATCTCTTATTTGTAAATTTCCTTTTTCTAAACCATTTTCTCTAAGTTGTTTTGGCAAAAGATGCTCTTTAGCAATGTGTAATTTTTCTACTTCCGTATAACCGGCAATGGTGATTATTTCCATTCTATCAAGGAGTGGTGCAGGAATATTATTGATATAATTTGCCGTAGCAATAAATATCACGTTTGATAAATCATAGGGTTCTTCAATAAAATGATCACTAAAACTATTGTTTTGCTCAGGATCTAATACCTCTAACATGGCTGCAGAAGGATCCCCACGAAAATCGTTAGACATTTTATCTATTTCATCTAATAAAAACACGGGATTAATCGTACCAGATTTTTTCATCCCTTGAATGATTCTACCCGGCATGGCACCAATATATGTTCGACGGTGACCTCTTATTTCCGCCTCATCTCTGACGCCACCTAAGGACATGCGGACAAATTTACGATTAACTGCCCGAGCTATAGACTTGGCTAGTGAGGTTTTCCCTACTCCTGGTGGCCCAACTAGGCAAATGATCGGTCCTTTTATTGATTTCGTTAATTTTTGAACAGCTAAGTATTCCAAGATTCGCTCTTTCACTTTTTCTAACCCGTAATGATCTTCATCTAATATTTTCTTTGCATGCTTAATGTCGATATTATCTTCTGTTTTAGCATGCCAAGGTAATGAAATAAGCCAATCTAAATAATTACGAATCACAGAACTTTCTGCTGAACTTTGGGGCACCCGTTCATACCTAGCCAATTCTTTTAAAGCGACTTCTTCAACTCGCTCAGGCATCCTTGCTGCTTCAATCTTTTCCCGTAATTGTTCTACTTCACTCTGAATGCCTTCTGTTTCCCCCAGTTCTTTTTGAATCGCTTTTAATTGTTCACGTAAATAATATTCTTTTTGCGTTTTTTCCATTGACGATCTAATCCGTTGACCGATTTTTTTCTCTAAGGTCAACACCTTTTTTTCATCAGCGATTAGTTTTAATAAATGTTTTAAACGCTCACAAATATCATTCATCTCTAATAAACGCTGCTTATCCTTTAATCTTAATGATAAGTGGGACGTGACCATATCAGCTAATCTGCCAGGTTCTTCGATATCTGCTACGGTTGCAAAAGTTTCTTCAGTAATTTTCCTCGAAACTTTAATATATTGACTAAATTGTTTTAACAGCGACCGCATCAGTGCTTCTTCTTCTGCTGGATCTCCGTGTATATCATGTAATCGATTCATTTCAATAATAAATTCTTCATCTTGTTCAATGTAACGAACAATTTCACCTCGGGACAATCCTTCAACAAGTATACGAATCGTACCATTTGGTAGCTTCAACATTTGATTTATTTTTGCTAAAGTACCTACACGATAAATATCTTTTGGTTCGGGCTGATCTAAGCTAACCTTCTTTTGGGCGGCTAAAAAGATCAGTTGATCTTCCATCATTGCTCTTTCTAAAGCAGCAATTGATTTTTTTCGACCAACATCCAAATGAAGAACCATTGAGGGGAATATTAAAATTCCCCGTAAAGGCAGAAGAGGTAGCTGTACGATTTGATTTGTCATAGCTCATACCTCCTGTCATCATCATAAGCTAACAGAACATATACAAGTGGTTCCTGCCCTCATATAATTTGTCATAAGAAGAGACTGACTTAGCATTCCGTTAATAAACTTCCCTCTTTAGTGATGAACAGAAGCAAGTACGCTGAGTCAGTCTCTTTGTTTTAGCTCATGATAAACTTTTGTAATTGATTGATTTATGCACTTTCTTTTGGCATTTTTTCATTACTTTCTTTGACGGTACCATCGCGAAACACTAGTTTTGGTTCATTATCCTCATTGATAACTGTTTCTTTCGTAATAATACATTTACTAATATCATCACGGGATGGCAATTCAAACATCACATCAAGCATAATCGATTCAATAATCGATCTAAGACCACGGGCACCAGTCTTACGTTCAACTGCCTTTTTAGCTATTTCTTCCAGTGCTTCTTCTTCAAATTCTAATTCGATTTGATCGATTTCAAACAACTTCTGATATTGCTTGACGAGCGCATTTTTCGGTTTTGTTAAAATATCAATAAGCGCTTTTTCATCAAGTGGCTCAAGGCTACCAATTACAGGCAGGCGGCCAATAAATTCCGGAATTAAGCCATAACTAAGTAAGTCTTCTGGTAAGACCATTGATAGTAGTTGGCCTTTATCCAATTCTTGTTCAGATGATTTGTCACCAAAGCCGATGACATTTTTACCAATCCGTCGCTTAATGATATCCTCAATCCCATCAAAGGCTCCACCAACAATAAACAAAATATTGGTCGTATCAATTTGGATAAACTCTTGATGGGGGTGTTTACGACCACCTTGGGGTGGAACACTAGCCACTGTACCTTCAAGGATTTTTAACAGGGCTTGCTGGACACCTTCACCAGAAACATCCCTTGTAATGGAAGGGTTATCTGACTTTCTCGCTACTTTATCAATTTCATCAATATATATGATCCCTTTTTCAGCTTTTTCAATATCATAATCTGCTGCTTGAATAAGCTTCAACAGGATATTTTCAACATCTTCACCGACATAACCAGCTTCAGTTAATGATGTTGCATCCGCCATAGCAAATGGAACGTTTAAAATTCTAGCTAATGTTTGCGCTAGTAACGTTTTACCACTTCCAGTTGGACCTAAGATGGCTATATTACTTTTAGCGATTTCAACATCGTCATTCTTAGGGGAATTAATTCTTTTATAATGATTGTATACTGCAACAGACAAATTCTTTTTCGCATTTTCTTGACCGATTACATAATCATCAAGAATTTCACAAATTTCTTTAGGCTTAGGAATATCTTGTAAATCCAATTCCTCTTCTGAGCCTAATTCTTCTTCGACAATTTCTGTACATAGATCAATACATTCATCACATATATAAACCCCTGGACCCGCAACTAATTTACGGACTTGGTCTTGACTTTTTCCACAAAACGAGCATTTTAATTGCCCTTTTTCATCATTAAATTTAAACATATTTTCACCCCTAAAGTATAACTCACCATATCTTAAACTGGTTTCACTTTCAATAGCAATCATAACAGATCGAATTTAGAAAACAAAACAATATACATTATGGTTAATCAGCGATAATTTATTCATATCTATACTATATGATATATTTAACATTATACTCTTCTCTGACTATAACAATACCAAGTACAGCTATTTTACCACAAATAGCTCCTAATAAGAAAATAACAAGGCGCAAAAGAAATGCACCTTGTTATATGTTCAACTCGTTAAACTGCTTTACTATGTTCGACTAAAAAGTCGATTGTCTTTCTGAACAATAAATCCCCTTTAATCATCTCTGTATTTCCACCGAGCATTGATGATAACTGGTCAACTTCCATGTTATACATTTCAGCCATTCTTTCCAGTTCTTCTTGAACATCTTCATCTGTTACTTCAAGGTTTTCCTGTTTATAAATAGCTTCTAATGTTAAATTCGTGCGCACTCGTTTTTCAGCATCTTCACGCATTTGTTCTTTAAGATCCTTTTCATCCTGTCCGGAGAACTGAGTATACATTTCTAAAGTCATACCTTGCATTTGTAGGCGTTGTTCGAATTCACTCATCATTTGCTCTAATTCAGATTCGATCATTTCTTTAGGAATATCGATCTCTGCATTTTCGGAAGCTTTATTAATGAGTATTTCTCGTTTTTCATTTTCAATTTCTTGTTTTCTTTGTTCTTCTAATTCTTTACGCTTCTTATCTTTAAGCTCATCTAGTGTCTCAACTTCGTCATCTACATCTTTAGCGAACTCATCGTCCAACTCTGGGAGTTCTTTATATTTAATTTCATGAATTTTCACTTTGAAGATAGCATCTTTTCCAGCTAATTCTTCAGCATGGTATTCTTCAGGAAACGTAACTTCAATTTCGGTTTCCTCACCAGATTCTTTACCAATGAGTTGTTCTTCGAAACCTGGAATAAACTGTCCTGAACCAATTTCTAGTGAATGATTTTCTCCTTTTCCACCTTCAAATGGTTCGCCATCCAGAAATCCTTCAAAATCAATAACAACAGTGTCGCCTTCTTCGACTGTTCCCTCTTCTTTTAAGACCAATTCAGCTTGTAACTCGCGTTGTCTTTCAATCAGTTCATTTACATCTTCATCAGTTACTTCAACTGTTTTTTCTTCCACTTCTAGGCCTTTATATTCACCTAGTTTAACTTCTGGCTTAACTACTACATTAGCAGTAAATACAAGTGGCTTTCCTTGTTCGATTTCTTCAATATCAATTTCTGGTTGGGCAACAGGTTCAATTTCTGCTTCCTCAACAGCTGCTGTATATGCATCTGGTAATACAAAATTCACCGCATCTTGGTATAAAGATTCAACACCAAAACGTTTTTCAAAAATCATTCGTGGAATTCTACCTTTACGGAAGCCAGGAATTTCAATATCCTTTACCACTTTTTTAAAAGCTTTGTCTAATGCTTTATCAAATTCTTCAACTGAAACTTCAAAGGTTAAAACACCATTATTACCTTCTTTTTTTTCCCATTTTACTGACATGATTTTCCCTCCAAAATCTACTATATCCGTATACACAAGCTGCATATATTTATTAATATATAACGGTCTAATTTCAACCATTATATTATAACACAAAAGGAATGTCATTCAAGAGATAAAGTAGCGACGATTACTCTTCAATAATTTCTAAGTATAGTTTTTCATATTTAAAAATTTCATCTACATAATTCGACACATCTTTATCAGGTTGCTCATGATTAGAAATAAGTAAGTAGTGCTTACCTATTAGTTTAAGAGCTGTAGCAATTTTTATACTTTCTTCCTCTTCTGGTAAGAGTGGGTAACGTACATATAAGTAGCGATAAAGTATTTGCTCTAACATAATAAATAACGATGGATTACTTTGTTCAACATCCGATAATTCGGCTAAAATATTCACCATTAATGTGTGTTCTCTTATTTTTTTACACAGATTCGGGTGAACCCTAACTTCCTGTCCAAACTTGCGGACAATGATCTCCTGTTGAAGCTTTTGATCAACGAACCATTTAAATATGCTTGTTTGAACAACTGGATGTAAGTCTTGCTCATGTAATAGATCTAAAACAGCATGAGGTGGTTGAATTTTCATATTACGTAAGCTTTCAATGATGCGCCATTGTTTCACATGTTCCTCTTGATCAATCGCAATCCATAAATCATTAATTAATTTTGTAGATTGTTCAGTAATAATGCCTACATTCATTTGCAAAGCCATATGATGTAACTGTCGTAACTGATCTCTCATGTCCGGTGATAATAGATTATTTTCTAATTCATCTTCAATGCGCTGTATCACCATAGAAAATTGTTGTTTTTGCAATAAAATCGTTAAGTAAATATGTAAGTAACTTTCATAATGTTCATGATTAACAACTAACAATTCCTCACAAATCTCTTCTGCCTCATCATAACGCCCTAATTCCATTAAACAAACAAGTTTACCGATGATTAGGTCATGCTTATATACTTGATAGCTTAGCAATTCATCTATTTTGGTTAAAGCTTTACCATATTCCCTCTGCTCTAATGCTTCAAGACTTTCTTTTTCCAATTCTTTTTGCAAAGTTGGAAAAAGAATCACTTTCCTATTTGTTTTTTTCACAACTTCACCTTCCAACTTTGACTACGACTAGTTGAATAAAGAGCTTCTGCTTCTCTTGAACAATTTTATTCCCTTTACAGTCTACTTTAAAACAGCTAACAAGACAAATGTCATGAAGTTAGCGTTCTATCATGACTAAATCAGTCCTAACCCTTTACAAATTCGGATTCTAACTACCTATTATTCTTAATAAAAAAAGCTGTTCATTCCTTTAGAAGAACAGCTTTCAAAGCGTCCCGAGCAGGATTCGAACCTGCGACCTACAGATTAGAAGTCTGTTGCTCTATCCAGCTGAGCTACCGGGACAAACCTTATATGGAATATGGAGCGGGTGATGGGAATCGAACCCACGACATCAGCTTGGAAGGCTGAGGT
>CALAMD010000066.1 GCA_937925695.1 uncultured Bacillaceae bacterium
TAGCGTCGCATTTTACGCGACGCTATTTTCTATTTACTGGGGTTTTGTCCCAGCCTCTTTGCTTTCGTATTTTAATCAGGAATCCCTAATGCAATTTTTGCATACCTTGACATATTATCTTTACTCCAAGGAGGATCCCAGACAATATTAACATTGATTTCTTCAATATTAGGGAAATCTGACAATGCTCTTCTTACATCCTGTTCAATATGTCCAGCTAACGGACACCCCATGGAAGTTAAGGTCATCGTTACAGTACAAACACCGTTATCATCTAATTCCACATCATAGACGAGACCTAAGTTTACAATATCAATCCCTAACTCCGGGTCAATTACATTTTCAAGGGCACCGAATAAATTTTCTTTTACCGCTTCATCCATAGCTATCCCTCCTTCGCCTTACTTAATTATTATTTAATCATATTTTTTACGTTATGAACATTAATTTACTTCCATAATCCTATAAATGTTTTTTAAACCATTTCACTGCTTCTAAGATAGCAAATCGAGATACTTTATGATCAGTGTCTTTTTCCGGGACAAATTTAAGCATACCCTTATTTTCATAGTGATCTTTCACTTGGTGGTAAAATTGATACGTATCTTCAAAGGGAACAACTGAATCAGCTTCACCATGCCACATAAACAATGGCCGCTCATTTAACAGAGAGATTTGTTTTGATAGATCATACTGTTCTAGTTGTTCATATAAATCATTAATCGCTTCATCTGATACAGGTAACTCATCAGCTTGCTTCATACGATTAATTACTCTTTGAGCGAATTTAGTCAATTGGGGTGATCCCATAAATATACCAGCAGCCTTGATCCATTCATATTTTGTCAATGCAGCGGCTGTGGTAATACCGCCCATACTCGTACCAGCAATACCGATTCGATCATCGGCTATTAATTCTTTTGTTGCGAAATAATCTCGAATAAGCTCTAATTCTTCGACATTGTTAAGTACAATTTCAAAAAATGACAAATGTCTCTTACTTTCCGAAACACCCTTCTCTCTGGCACCGTGGTAATGACTATCTGGTAACACAACCCGATATCCCTCTTGAGCAAGTAAATAGGCTATCGGTAAATTATGTTCTTTTGCACTCGTAAATCCATGAAAGTAGACAAACAATGGCAATGGTTGATCGAGCTGTTTCGTTTTCGTCACAATTAAACTTGGAATAGAAGCAATTTTTTTAGTTTGTACACTGATCATTGCTAAAAAATCCTCTCATATGTAATTATTCATCATTATAACAAATAATATATTCCTTTGTAGGTAATTCTTTACTTATCTAAGGATGATCTATAAACTAATTGTAATGAGGTGACTGAAAAAATGACTAATAATCGGTATTTAATTGCATTAGATTTGGATGGCACGTTATTGACAGATGATAAAACGATTAGTGACCATTCACTTCGAGTTATTGAAAAAGTAATGAATGATGGCCACATAGTCGTGATTGCCACTGGTCGATCCAACCGTTCTAGCATCCAATATTATCATGAACTTGAATTGAATACACCTATTGTAAATTTCAATGGTGCCCTAACCTTTCATCCGAAAAAGCAAGAATGGGGTAAATACCATTATCCACTCAATGAAGAAACAACTTTAGCCGTTATTGAAGCTTGTTATGATATCGGCGTTTATAATATCCTCGTAGAAAATTTAACCCATACCTATTTAGATCAGTATGACCAAGAAATTATTAATATTTTTGAAACCGTTCCTGATGTGAGTCAAGAGAGCGTTGTTGTTGGTAAATTAACGGATAAACTCATGCATGACGTCACTGCCATACTCATTATGCCTGCAGAGGACCAGGTTGATACATTAACAAATTACTTAACGAGTTCTCATGGTGATATCATAGAATTTCGCAATTGGGGCGCCCCTTGGAACATATTTGAAATCACTCAAAAAGGCATTCATAAAGCATTCGGCTTAAAAAAAATAGCTGATCATTATCAAATTCCTCGTGAAAGAATTATTGCCTTTGGCGATGAAGACAATGACGTTGAAATGATTAAATACGCTGGCGTTGGTGTCGCCATGAAAAATGCTATTCCCAAACTGAAAAACATCGCCAATTATGTGACCGATACGAATGAAAATGACGGTGTTGCTACGTTTTTATCCGAGTATTTAAACATCCATGTCCCTGCTAAATAACTTTCCTTGAATTCCCTTTTATAATAATCACAATATAGATCAAGCTAAGGGTGAACGCGTTCACCCTATGTTTCTCTGCTGACCATTTGCGATACTTGCCTAAGTCGTTGCACTCAAGGAGGGTTTAACAATCGAATCCAATTTCTTTCAAAAGGCAAAAGAAGCCATCACAAATATGACGAATATGCAAGGTTCCGTCAATGAGCGTGATAAGGAAGCGATCCAACAAATCATCCAAGATGCATACGAAGAAGCTTCGCCAGAAGAACGCAAAGAGTTACAAGCCTTTGAACAACAGCTCAAACGTAATAACCAACTCCTATAACCTTCTATCCTTACCAAAAGGCATTATCTGTTAGGATAAATGATTTAATATAGCTCCTAACTAATTATGCCAAGCTAGCCCTCGTGCTTACCAATAGCTGAGGGCTAGCACAATTGATGGCGATAAGATTCTTTTCTTTGTGAAACAAAGTTTTTCTGATAAGATGATTATTAATCAAGTAATTTTGTGGGAGGTTATAATGATGGGCGTTCGTGCTGAACCTACACCAAATCCAAACGCTATCAAATTCACGACTGATAAAGTCATTTTCGAAGGGACGGACAGTATTGCTGTCATGCCAGGCGAAACAAGCGAACATGAAATTTTAAATGAGCTGATGACTTTAGATGGAGTCGATAACGTATTTGGTTATCAGAACTTTATTACTGTAAATAAACACTTTGATGTAGAATGGGAAGACCTCACCCCGAAAGTCATCGAAGTCATGGAAAAATACGGATACTAATTTTACATATATGACCAAATCATAACGAAACTTTAGGCAATGTTGTTCATTCGTCTTAACATTTGTAGACGGACGAACAACATTTTTTTTGCTATTCATAATCTAATCATCCCGCCGAAAATAACCAAGCACACCGGCGGTTTCAACAATATTCGTAAAGGATTGAGGATCTACATGCTGAATTATTTTTTCTAAATCATATAGTTCATACCTCGTAACGACTAAATAGAGCATATGCCGATCTTTTCCACTAAAGGCCCCTTTTGCTGGCATAATCGTTAATCCCCTAAGTAACTTCTCATGAATAGCCTGATGTAGAGCCTCTGCTTTTTCTGTTATAATCATTACGGTTACTTTTTGATGTCGTGTATGAATCGCATCAATGACTTGGGTGGATATAAATAACGATAACATCGTATAAAGTGCATTTTCTGGTTCATAGATAATGCCTGCAATCGCCACAATCGTTCCGTTAAGGATTAAGAAATAAGCCCCTAAAGGTTTATCTTGACGTCGGGATAAAACCATAGCGATAATATCCATCCCTCCTGTTGATGCGCCTTGTTTCAAGGTAATTCCAATGCCGATACCGCCTACCACGCCCCCAGCTACTGCATTCAAGATAATATCATCAGTGATTGGAATGACGGGTATAATGGCTAAAAATAATGATACTAATCCAACAGAAATCATACTATATATAGTAAATCCTCTACCGACTTTAAACCAACCAAGCAAAAAAACTGGGATATTAAAGAGAAAAAACAATATCCCTGTACTTACTTGGATATTAAAAAAATCATCAAAAGATGAAGATATAAGTTGGGCCATTCCAGTAAAACCACTTGAATAAACTTTTGCTTCAATGAGGAAGAAATTCAGGGAGATAGCTAACAAAATTGCCCCTAGAATGACCGTACAGATTCTTTTTGCCTTGATGAAAAACATGACCAACCTCCTAAGTTTTTTCAAATTCATTTTGACTATCTTGAACAAACACTATAAACTATAATGAATACAACCTATTATTAAGATTGAAGGTGAGAAAATGAATGTTCAAATCCTTGCTGATTCTGCCTGTGATTTAACAGAAAAATATCATCAAGAATATAATATTGATATTGTTCCTTTAACCGTCCACTTAGATGGACAAGATTATCAAGACCAAATTGATATCGAACCAAAAAAGTTATATGATGCCATGCGTAATGGAAGTAGTCCTAAAACATCCCAAGTTACGCCACAAACATTTAAAGCTATTTTTACCAAATATGCAAAAGCAAACCAACCATTAATATACTTTGCCTTTTCCTCGGAATTATCAGGAACATATCAAGCAGCAAAAATGGTACAAGAAGAAATGAAAGAAGAATACCCAGACGCTAACATACATATTATTGACACAAAATGCGCATCACTGGGCTATGGTTTAGTTGTCCTGCGTGTCGCTGAATTAGCGAAACAAGGGGCTAGCATTGACGAAATTATTGAAATTGGTACTTATTACGCCAATCATATGGAACATATTTTTACTGTTGATGATTTAAAGTACCTATTCCGTGGTGGACGCGTCAGTAGAACATCTGCTTTTGTTGGTTCACTATTGAAAATTAAGCCTCTACTTCATGTAGATCAAGGTAAATTAGTTCCCATTGAAAAAATTAGAGGATCTAAACGGGTACTTGGTCGAATGATCGAAGTAATGGAAGAAAGAGGCGTTGATTTTGATAAGCAAACAATCGGGATTAGCCACGGTGATGATTTAGCTACAGCCGAAAAATTAGCCACCATGATTAAAGAAAAGTTCCCTGTCAAAGATGTGCTGATCGAAAATGTTGGAGCCGTCATTGGTGCCCATTCCGGTCCAGGGACAATTGCATTGTTTTTCTTAAACCAACCACCAAAATAAATGAAACTGATTCATAAGGGGTGTTTTGACTACTTATGAATCAGTTTTTTTATCTATATTTTCGATTATCGTGATTTTCTATACTGAGTTTAGTTCGTTTGTTGTTCTTTTTCCGCTTTTCTCTGCTTCATGGATAAATAAATCATTGTCCCGACAAAAATCGTCAATACCCCAATAATAAAACTGATAAACAACCAATTGATTCCTGTTTCTTCTTGTAAAATAAATACTTCTGCAGATTCACGTGGAATACTTATGACATACTCTCCTGCTTTATTTTCCCGGACGAGATGATCTCCTAAAAAGCCTCTTAGTTCATAGCCTGATGGGATATCATCAATCACTACTTTACGTGACTCCTCATCATTATTAATTGCCACATACATTGTTTCCTGATCAGAGGTACGTTTGATCACACTCATGGCTCCATCTGAACCGACATAGGTAAAATCACCTTGTGTTAACGCAGTAAACTCTCGTCTTAAAGCAGAAATACGCTCATGAGTCTCGGCTAGCTCAGGATGGGCGTCATGAAACCGAACGATTTGTTGACTTTCTTGATAAGTTGGCCCATACATTGGAATTTCTGACCCTTGGAGGATAACCGGAACACCTGGTGTTGTATATAAAAAAGTATATGCTAATTTCCACGATGTTAATGCACCCCGACCATTTTCTGCCGCTCGTAACGAAAATCGGGGACTATACTTATGATCTACATAATAGACATTCGTGTGGTTCGCCTTCTCCATGAATGTTTCATATAATTCCTCCATCGGTTGGCCAACCTTAATCAGAATGTCATTTAGTTTTTGAAACACCTCATCATTTTCTACTGCATCAAGATGAGGAAGATCGTATAAATGATCCATTTCTCCCTTTTCCTCTGATCGGCCTGCAATGAGATAAAAGTCTTGATCAATGTTTTTTAATTCAGTCGTTAATTTATCGAGAAATGAGACAGATGCTAAATCAGCATCATGTAATTTAAAACCATCAAAGTCAACTTCATTCAGCCAATATTTCACAACATCAATTAAATATTCTTGCACAACTGGCTGATCTTGATCCAAAACAGCAACACCTTCCCGCCAAGGATGGCCGCTTGATGTTTTGAATTGATTTGCTTTAAACCAATCCTCTTTATTTACGTCATTAACAAATGGATGACTTGGCGCGACATAATTGGTTACCAATTCAAGGACTACTTTCATATCTCTTTTATGTGCTTCACTAATTAATCTATGTAAATCTTCCATCGTGCCAAAGTGTGGATTTAGTTCGTAAAAGTCCTCAATCCAGTAGCCATGGTAGCCATCTTTCGCATTCTGTTGAATTGGCGAAAGAATAATGGCTGTAAACCCCAATGAATGCAGATGATCAAGGCGATTAATCACACCGAGTAAATCACCGCCATGATAGGCAAATGGGTCTTCATGATTCACTTCTTCACTTAAGTTTTGGTTACCAATATTAAAACGATCGATTAATATATCATAAAAAATTTCTTCTTGTATCGGATTCTCTTGTGCATAAACTGGTTGAATGAAAAAAATGAACAATAATGATGACAATAGAAGCATTTTTCTCATCTATTTTCCCCCCGGTAATTACTCAATGTAACAAGCATAAATAAAAAAGGCTATTCCTTGAAAGAATAACCTTTTTGTCTAGAGCTTAGATTAAGGCAATAAGCCAAAAGGTAGGTAACCAAAGCCTAAACCAATGGTTATAAGTGAGGCAATGATAAACTGAATCCATGCTCCTTTTGTTGGCTTTTCTTTCTGCATTTTTCCAGCAATCATTTCCATAGCCGCGATAATCCAAACTCCTGCTAAACTCTTAATAATGGCAGCTACGATCATATTGCCACTAAAGTATCCACCTAATAAATGGCCACCAGAATACAATATTAATAAATAATCCAAACGTAATATCATCAGTACAATTTTTGCTGCTTTCGCTTTTCCTTGTTTATGTAATAGGATAACGATAGCAAACAAAATAAATGCTAATACCCAAGCCGTAATATGAAGATGTGTATTCATGACTTCCCCCCTCTTGCATAGTAGATTATAAGATGTTTATATCATAGCATGGATAAACAGGATTTTCACTTTTATCCATCTATTTCCAATCACATTTCCCCTTAAAAGTAACTATTTTGTGAATAAATATGGATTTATACTTCGATTAATAGTTGCTTATCTAAATAGTAAAGGTATGTTTTAACCACCTTTTGCTGCCATATCTCCTCGATGGCTCGACGATATAGGCTCATTTGTGTTTCATACCGTTGAGCTAACCTATTTTTCATAGCATCGGTCACCTCTTCCGGTATTTGATCTGTCTTATAATCCAAAATGATCCAACCATCATCTTTCGGAATAAGACAGTCAATTACCCCTTGGATGAGCACACGTTCATCCTTATCCTTCGGCCAATCAGGATAAATTTCACTAGCTGGTAATGATAAACTAAAAGGAACTTCACGGTAAAAATGATCAACGGACATCATATATTGTGCAATATTCGTTGTTAAGAAATTCTCTATCATTGTTACATCAATCGTTTCTGCTTGTTCTTCAGTAATCATCTCTTTTTGAACCAACAATGAAATATAGTCTCTGATTTCGTCTTGATTCAACGGTTTACTAAAGGGCAAATGCTGCATAACCGTATGAATAATCGTTCCACGTTCAGCTGGTGTTACTTGTTTCTTTGTTTGCATAAACTGAGGACGTTTAGTAATCGGTGCGCGCATTGAACGAAGAAATTCTTGTGAACTATATTCATCAGCTATCTCTCTTTGCCGTTTAATTTCTGTTACTGTCTGTTTGGCCCGAGATGATACGGCTATTTCATAAGGATAAGTAAATGATAGACGTTCATCAACTAGTTTTGATAACTCATCATCGGCTAATGAAAGTGGCTTCCAATTGACAATATTAGTTTTTAAGCGCTTATCTGGTGTCGTTATCGACTCATCTAAATTGGCTAGCTCACTCGCATGGAATACTTCTACCTTCCATCTAGATGGATCGTGATAAATTTCCTCGATTACCGGTTGATCCTTTCGTTCCTCTTCAGCAAACATGTTATGATCTCGATGTCGGATTAAAGCTGGTCCAACCCAATCCAAATAGGATCTAGCTTCAAGACGTAAATATGTAGGTAAGACAGTTCCTTGATGATTGATGATTTGTTGCCATTTTTCTAACTTTTTGGCAAAGGATGCCACATTGCCAACCATGACCAATTTTTCTTTTGCTCGCGTTAGCGCTACATAAAGAACCCTAATTTCCTCTGACAATTGTTCCCGTAGTTTTTTCTGTCTAACAGCATGAAAATATAAAGTTGGGTACGTAATTCGTTTAACTGGATCAATATATTTAGTCGCAAATCCTAATTCTTTATCTAACAAATATTTGTCATTTAATTCACGGAGATTAAATTGATGATCAAGACCACCCATGATGACAACTGGAAACTCTAGTCCTTTACTTTTGTGAATTGTCATAATCCGAACAACATCTTCCTGCTCACTTAAAGCCCGGGCTGCACCTAAATCATCACCCCGTTCTTCCATACGCTCAATGAAGCGCAAAAAGCGGAATAAACCCCGAAAGGATGTTGCTTCATAACTTCGCGCACGGTCATACAATGCGCGTAAATTAGCTTGACGTTGCCGTCCACCAGGAATACCACCGACAAAATCATAATACCCCGTTTCACGGTATATTTCCCAAATAAGGTCAGATAAAGCGCCTTCCCTTGCCATCCGTCTAAATTGTTCAAGTTGCTTCATAAAACGAGTGATTTTTCGTGTTGTTTCATTATCATTCAATTTCAAATAGGTCTGTAATGCATCATAATAATCTTGTCCTTGGTCTGCCAATCGCACTTGGGCAAGCTCTTCCTCATTTAAATCTACAAGGGGTGATCGTAGAACTGCAGCCAAAGGAATATCTTGACGCGGGTTATCAATCACTTTCAACAAACTCAACATAACTTGGATCTCGATGGCAGCAAAATAACCGGTTGATAATTCTGCATATACCGGAATGCCTTGTTTCTTTAATTCTTCAACAATGACCGGTGCCCAGGTCATCGACCGCAGTAAAATAACAATATCCCGATATTGAATATCGCGTAGATTGTCTGTTGTTGAATCAACAACTTGTAAAGGTTTATCTCCGGCATGGCCTATCCACTGTTTTATTTTTTGTCCGTATGCCCTTGCTTCAAGTTGAGCTTTTTCTAAGTCTTGATAAGTCTCGTCATTGTCACTATTGTCATTTTCGACCTCAGCTTGGTCTCGGTTAATGATCACTAATTCTGGGTAAGGATCTTGGATAGGCAAATCATCATACATGTTATTTCCATAAATCAGTTCAGCTTCTCGATCATAATTTATTTCGCCTAATTCTTCATCTAATATTTGTCTAAAAATAAAGTTAGCCCCTGCTAAAATATGTTTACGACTTCTAAAATTTCGTGACAGATCAATCCTCTCAGATTCGTTTGTACCTTGTTTAAACTCATTGTATTTATGAATAAATAAGGACGGTTCTGCATGGCGAAAACGATAAATACTTTGTTTCACATCACCAACCATAAACATGTTACCCGGTCCAGATTGATCACTGATCAATGTTAAAATAGTTTCTTGGACTAAGTTTGTATCTTGATACTCATCGACAAGCAATTCATGAAATTGCTGTTGTAACGAACGGGCAACCGATGAAGGTTGTGGTTTGTCAATCGTTGAAGATTCATCTAGCAATAGTTGTAAGCAAAGATGTTCTAAATCAGCAAAATCAACAATTGCTTGTTCACGTTTATACTGATTATAGCGATCAGCAAATTGTTTAACGAGAGAAACCAAATACTTAATCGCTGGTGCCAATTCCCGTAAGTCACTAAGATGATTGGCTAATGGCCGGCTAAACCAGTTGTTTTTCATATCTGTCCAGCGCTTACGATACTGATTACGTAGCTTTTTCACTTCTTCTTTTTTATCTTCGTTACACTCAATTCTTTTACCGGATAATCTGACAAAACTGCTGCTTGCCATGTATGCTTGCAAATCATCCCAATGATCCATCCGGTCTTTGGCTTTTTGTAATAATTCCCGATCAGCACTAAGTGTATCTAGATAATGGTATGGACCATCACTTTCTCTAGATATTTCTTCAGCTAACGATATTTCTTGCTCCATTGCGAGGAATTGATGGTTAACTTCCTCTTTCATCATCATTAACCAATCTAGTTGTTCCTCGCGATAAGTCTCAGGGATATCGTAAAGATTGATCAATTGTTCGAGCCAATGATCTGGCCAAGGATGTTGCCGAGAAAAAGTATATAAGTCTAATATTAATGTTTCAACATCCACATCACTGCGATCATTCGAAAAACGATCGACAATATCAAAGAACCGTTTCTGTTCTTCGCCTTCGAGGCCATACCATTCTTCAAATAGTTCATCAATAACATCTTGTTTTATTAAATCAACTTCCATATCGTCAGCAATTCGAAAGGCAGGGTCAATATCTAATAAATAAGCATATTTTCGAACCACATCCATACAAAAAGAATGTAAGGTTGATATCGGGGCTCGTTGCAATAAAGAAACTTGTTTTTTCAAATGTTGAGAAGTTGGATGAGTCTCAAGGGCTGCTTCTAAAGCTTGTCCAACTCGATTTCGCATTTCTTGGGCTGCCGCATTTGTAAAGGTAACTACTAACAGGGAGTCAATGTCAACCGGATCTTCTTTCGCTAATACTTTCTGAATAATTCGTTCTACTAATACAGCTGTCTTCCCAGATCCGGCTGCAGCTGATACAAGAATATCATGACCACTAGAATATATGGCTTGTTCTTGTTCTTTCGTCCACCTCACGATGAAGTTTCCTCCTTCAGCTCAGTTTTTAACTTAGCTAACACATCTTCTTCTCGCATATTCTGTATTTTCCGATAGTTGTTTTCTTCAAGCACGGGATCAAACTGGCAAACAGATAAAAAGGGGCAATACGTACAAGCTGTCCGTTGTTTATATGCGTATGGATTTAACTTCACATCACCACTCGTTAAATCAATTCCGGCCTGATAAACTAACTGACGTATATGATGTTGTAAATCAGCGAAATTTTCATCACTGGCAATTTTAGAGTAAGTATAGAAGCCACCATTCTTTTTCAAACCTACTGGCACTACATCACTTGATCCTGATTCTAATTGTGTATCCATCATTTTGACAACATCTGTATCAGCTAACAGTAATCCTTGCATCTTGTATTGTTTAAATAATTCATTTGCGATTTGTTCATCAGCGATTTTATCAGCATTAGATAACATGGCATTATGCACATGAAAGTATAACATGCCAGCCGGCTTGGCTTGGATGCCTAGCCATTCTTCTGATTGAGAAATTATCACATCTAAATAGACTAACATTTGCAATGCCAAGCCATAATACACTTCTACTAAATCAAGCCCTCTCGAACTAGATTTATAGTCAATGATCCGTAAAAATAGTCCTTCTTCATTTTGAGCTTGATCAACCCGATCAATTCTACCCCTTAAGACTAATTCAAACCCGTTTGGTAACATAATGCTTACTGGTTTTAAAGGCGAGCGCTCGCCAAAGCTTAACTCAATACCGATTGGTGTAAAACCACTACGTCTCGCTTGTTCACTTAAAATATAGCCAGCTCGGCTAACAACCTCTTGTAATTTCTGTTGAATATATTGGTAACGGTTTGAACTCATTAGTATCTGGTGTTGTAATAATGGAGCCAGTTTCTTTATTGCCCTCTTGGCATACTCATCTGCATCTTCCTTCTGTAAGGTGGCAAGATCCCTGCCCTCAGAAATAACCCATTCAGTCATTAACTTTAATGCCTCATGGAATAATTGACCAATATCAGGTGCGTCTAATTTATATGTTTTGCGTTCTTGTAATCGTAAATTATATTGGGCAAAATGCTGGAATGAACAACGATAATACATTTCTAAGCGAGATACGCTTGTTTTGAGCTGCTTTGGATATAATTTTTCTACCGTTCCTTCACTGAGCTCAACTGGCTTGTTCTGATAATATAAGCTTTGTAACACTTGATATGTGGTACCAAATTTTTCTTCGTTTTCGATATACCAATTAAGTACATGCATCCAAATTGATCGCATTGGATAGCCTCTTTGATAACGTGCCAATTGGGACGTTAACGCAGATCTTGTTTTAAATGGTGTCGTAATAAATCGTTCGGCCTCAACAAGGTCATCTGGATCTTGTAAAAAGATCATATCCTGACACTGGCTAAATAAATCCTTCATCCGTTGAATTAATGGTGAAGGCATTTTTGTCTTCCCTTCTTCATCGCTTAACACATAACTTACCCAAAGTTGATCTTGTACTGTTGTAAAGGCAATATACATATAAAACCAATCATCAAGTAACTTTCGTCGATTATTTTCTGCTAAAGGTAAACCATGTTCATTTAATAAATCCCTTTCCTCATCACTGAGCAATCCTTCGCCAGGTGGTTTTTGTGGCCAAACGCCATCGTTTACGCCTAATAAAAATGTGCACTTTACTTGACTGACTCTGGAATGATCGACTGTTGCCACAATGACATGATCAATACTTGGTGGGACGTGGGAAAATGTTAGGGATTCAAAACCAGCTTCTAATATAGCACGAAATGTAGCCAGTGAAATTTCTTCATCACCGATCATCTCAACCATTTCATCAAATAATTGGATAATTGCATCCCATACTTGGTCTTGTTCCCGTCCTTTTTCTAGTAAACCGTGTTCATCATAATAAGAACGCATCTGTTCTAAGCGAGCAGGAATATTTAGGCCCTCTAATAACAAATACGTCTGTTCACATAACTCTTTTGTAGTTTGTACGATGCGAATTTGTTGATCAAAGTCCCCGAGGGCAGCAACTACCTGTTCTCGATAAGCATTGATTCGCTTTTGCATTTCTAGATCATCATCGGTTTGCACAGCCGCATCTAGCCCATAAAAACGCTGGTATTTCCACTCTTCCCCAAACCATTGCTGTCGAGAGCGAATACCATATTCTAACACGTAATTTTCTAATTCATCGATCGCATCAGCATCTAATGGATAGATTTCATTCGTTGAAGGAATCAAACCAGTTTTTAACACGCGGAATACAGCATCATATCGCCAGTTCCCTTCAACTACATCAAGTAAAGAGCGAATAAATTCAATTAGTGGATGATTCAACATCGTTTCTTTTTCATCAATAAAGACTGGAATCTGATAATCACCGAATATCGTTGAAATGAGATCATGATATGTTTCTGGCTCTCGAATAAAAATCGCCATATCTCGAAAACGATAATTTTCTTCTCGAACTAAACGCATAATTTCTTGGGCAACACCTTCTACCTCTGCTCGTGGATGTACTGCTTCTGCCAATTTGATCGGTGCATCATCTTGAAAAACTGGCGCTGGACGTGTATCAAAATAACGTTCTAAATGAGCAAAGTATGGTCGATTTTCAAAACGCCCGTTCGATCCATCTAAGATCACATTTTCCTCAAGGCCAATCCCATTAGCCATCGCTGCATCTTTAAGCGCTTGATAGGTGTGAATCGTTTGGTAAAACAAATCTAATTCAGAAGAAGCTTCAGTTTGGCTAGGATCCATCGTCAAAGCGACAGTCACTCTTTTACATTTTTTCATCAACGTAACGATCACTTGTTGTTCTAAAGGGGTAAAACCATGGAAACCATCGATATAAATTTCCGCGTCCTCTAGAATTGTTGCTTCTTGAATTCGATCATTGAGTAATAATAAATGATCTTCCGCATCGATATATTGCTGAGCCAAATATTTTGTCAACTCTTCATAAATGTATTGAAGATCCGCTAGTTTATTTACGAGTTTTTTTTCTGTCGGTGTTTGGTGAACAAATGAATCGATCTCATCTATGTAAAATTGTAATGACTGGGGGGTAACTTGATAACGTTTAAATTCAGTAATGATTTGTTCTAATTTTTGTAAGAAACCCTGTTTTTCAAGGGACTTCTCAAATACTTTCCAATCTGTTCCCTTCGCATCGACTATTTTACGTAGAAGCATTTGTATCCCAACAGAACTGATAAACTTTCTCGTTCCACCACCTGTTTCTTGTAAAACACGCCATGCTAAACGGGAAAAATTAACGACTTGGGCCCGGATACTACCAGCGATACCGTCTTGATTAAATAGAGCTTTCTCTTGTTGAAAAGTCATTTGATCTGGAACAAGGTAAAAAATTGCTGGACCACGTGGATCTTGAATAATTTTATCGGTTATTTCTGTTAACATGTGATCACTCTTACCAGATCCTGATCGACCAAGGATAAATCGCAAAGTCATTTTCTATCCCCCATTTTATGTCAAATTGTTTTATAAAAATGCAAAAATCTCTATCTATAATGGTAACAAAGATAGAGACATGATAATACTTTTTTATCATATTTTTATGTAAATTAAACTATTGTTGACTTTTTTTGCGTTGTAATCGTTGTTCGACAAACTTCCCGATTAGCCAGAAAAGCCCAATGCTTATTAAAACTATAATTGTCCGAACTGGATTTTTAGCAAATTCGACAATACTTGATCCAACATATGCTATTGAAAAAATCATCACTGATTTTCCTAATAAAACTGCTAAAATAAATTGTTGTCGACTAATTCGAGACAAGCCAGCAACAACATTAATAACTGATGATGGTGAAAAAGGAAAACAGAGCAATAAAAATAACGGACCGAACCCATGCCTTTCAAGCCACACCGTTACTTTTTGCACTTGCTTGTTTTTTCTTAACAAGGCAAATATCCGCTTATCACCAAGTCGACGAATAATATAAAACACTAAAATTGAACCTAGGCTAGTACCAATCCAGGAATAAAAAAATCCTTTTAATAATCCATATGCTGCACCATTAGCAATGACAAAGACAAACAATGGTAAAAAAGGTAAAAATGATTCAATAAATGGAAACAGTATGCCCGGTAATGGACCTAATTGCTCATACTCATCAAGTAAATGTAAAATATATTCATCGAAGTGTTCAAATTCATTCCAGTTAAAGATATTGATGTTTTGAAGAATCATTAATGCATAAACTCCTTAGTCACGACGAACCAACGAATTCAATATGTGACTTTCTCTTTATTTTTCATTTCTTCTATTGTAATATAAATCATCTTTACTGGAAAGTCTAACATTCCTCTTTCTTTTCATTTTCCAATAATAACAAAGTAATTTAAGTATACTTTTAGCATATACTATCGTATAATAGATCATATGTTCGGTACTGGAGGGTTGACATTGAAATCTCGTTATTATAAAGATTTACAATTAGCCTCTCGTTTTCTCTTTCTTTCGATGACGATTGTCGTGATTGAACAGGATATTCGCTTCATAGAGCAAGGTCCTTTCAAAATTAAAACACCTTATCTTGATTTGTTGATGAAAATGAATTACATAGCGTTGAATGAACGGAAAGAATTACAGAAGATAATGAAAAGTAAAAATATCCAAGTGATCAAGCACAATCAAAATAAAACATTTTCATCGTTTCTATTTCTTTGTCAAGGACGTGAAGAAATAAGAAACTATTTCAATCCCGCTATCCGAAAAAAAGTAGAAAAAATCATCCAAGAACTTATTCGAAAGAGTGTGGATCACGTGGAGGTAAATTCTTAATTCGACTATCTAGTAAAAATCGGTATTGCGCTGTCCGATTTACTTGATTTAACATAGAACCATATGAAACATCAAGTATAATCGCTCGTCCATTTCTGAAAATTAATTTTGTTTGGTAGTCTTGATGGCGAAATAGTCTGTAGATGTGGGTATGTCCTAACCATGAGCATGTAGGATTTGAAGGCGAGGCTGTGGGTAGATAATACATACCGCTTCCTGGATCAATGGACACTGGTAATTTGTGAGTGAATCCACTTATCGCAGAAGTTCCGTCTTGGCGGCCCTTGAAACTAGCACCATAATAGATACAAGCGTCTGCTATGATCTCGCTCGGTGTTTTTGCAACATATAAATCTCCATGTTCTTCTAAAACGTGAGAAATTGTTTTCCCATTCTCATCTTGGTGTGCTAACACTGCCATGGTAAGAGGGGTGATTTCGTGATAGGGGATAATCTCCTTTTGCTTTTTACTTTTCATTCCTATTTCTCCTTTCAAAATCAACGAAAAGAAAGAGGAATGTTATAAACATCATAACAGACTTTTAGGTAAAAAGATACAGAAAAATTCAATTTTTCCAAAAATATTTTCTTTTCTAACAATAAAAAGGCCTAGAATATTTTGGTGGTGATCATTTCTTCAATTAAACGACAAAAAAGAACATTGACCTGTTATAACACAGTGGATGGTCAATGTTCTTTTATTAGTCAGCTTAATATACGAGCTTGATAAATTCTTCTTTAGTAATTTTCCCTAAGTAATGAGGAATATCGATATCAGCAAGGGCTTCTTCAATTGATTTCCGCTCGTATTTCACACCAATTAATTGTTCTTCGATGTCACTTACCTCACCAATACCGAAGAAATCACCATAAATTTTACAATTTTCAATGATACCTTTTTTAACATCTAAGCGCACATCTAGCAAACCTGAAGGAAACTTATGGGACTGTTTAATATTAAAGGCAGGTGATTTTCCAAAGTTCCATTCCCAACGCTTATAACGCTTATTTGAAATTTCATGTACTTTTTCCCAATCTTCTTCAGTTAATTCATATTGTGGGACATCATTTACATCTTCCACGTCAAAAATATGGCATAGGAGTAATTCTTTAAATTCATCCATTGTTATTTTTTCTTCAAGGAATTCAGAAATATTCGCCACCCGGCTACGAATTGACTTTATCCCTTTTGATTCAATTTTTTCGGCTTTTACATTCAAAGCAGCGACAACATGTTCAATTTCAGAATCAAACATTAAAGTGCCGTGGCTGTACATCCGCCCTCTTGTAGCAAACTGAGCGTTCCCAGATATTTTACGACCTTCAACTAATAAGTCGTTACGTCCTACTAACTCAGCAGGAACCCCAAGTTTATTTAACGCATCTACCACAGGCTGCGTAAATTTCGCAAAATCATGGAAACTTTCTCCGTCATCTTTAGTAATAAAACTAAAATTCAAGTTTCCTTCATCATGATAAACAGCACCACCACCTGATAAACGGCGAACAACTTTAATATTATTCTCTTCCACATAATCTGTATTAATTTCTTCAACCGAGTTTTGATTTCGACCAATAATAATAGAAGGTTCATTTATGTAAAACAATAGGTATGTTTCATTTTCATCAAGATTCGTTAAAATATATTCTTCTAATGCTAGATTGATAGTAGGATCGGTAATTCCATTATTACTAATAAATTTCATAAAAAAACTCCTTTCAGCATAAACATAATCTTTATTGATAGCTAGTTAATGCCTCAATAGACTATCTATGTTGACATGAACTCGTGAACTTTTTACCCCTTTGACCAAACAAGGCCATCGTAGGCTAATTGAATTGGTCCTTGATAATATTCTTTGGCTTCCTCAATCAATTGTTGGTGTCGCCCATACTGGGGTAAATGACTTAATATCAATTCTTTAACCTGTGCTCGCTGGGCGATGAGGGCTGCTTCTGTACTATTCATATGGCCAGCTTCAGCTCCGTGTTGGTGCGCATAAAAATTACAATCTGTAATCAACATATCAGCATCTTTGGCAAAATCTATCCATGTATCATCGTAAGCTGTATCTGCAGTATAAACAAACATAGTCTTACCATCAGTAATCCGCATCCCATAACAAGGTACACCATGTTTGGTTTTTAAAAACGTAATCGAAAATGGTCCTACTGTTAATGTTTCATCGGGATGATAGGCAATACCTTTCGTAACATCATGGGATAATCCTTGAAAGGCTAATGGATCTTCATTATGGCCATAAATAGGCAATATGGCATCTTGATTCGTTAAATAATGACTGACGAGACGGGCGTATTGTAGTACACCGACATCTGCTATATGATCATGATGATAGTGAGACAATATAACCGCATCGATATCCATAATATCGATTGTATTCTGAAGTTTGGCCAATGCACCACTGCCGAGATCAACGATTAAAATAAAACCGTCCTTCTCAACAAGATAACAGGAAGTTGCGCCATTTGCCGGTGGGAATCCACCCCAACAACCAATGACTGTCACCTTCATAAGCAAGCTCACCCGTTCACAATTTTGTTATAATACAGTTGTTGACTTTTCTTGCTTTGTTATATTACAATTGATGTAAGGTCACCAAAGGAGGAAACATAATGAAAAATGTTATCGAGTTTTTCAGAAATTTGCCAAAGAAAAAATGCCATATGTGTGGAAACGAAATTAATGAAAAAGCGGATTGTTACACTAACATTTGTGATGAATGCGACCACCCAGCAAGATAACCATCGTCTTGCTGGCCTGTAACAAATACTTCCTTTTTTTACAAACAGCTACTGCCATAGCTGTTTTTTTTTGGCTTTTACAAATATTTCGTCATCATTTTCATTATGTTTCCTATCCTTATCTTCAATATTATTTTATACTAATATAGAACAAAATGATAGAGATTTGAAAGGAGAACAAAATGAGTAATAGCAACCGACTAGCTCGAGCCAACGTCCCAGTAGAACAAACTTGGGATTTAACTGATTTATTTTCTACCCGGGAACAATGGGAAGAGGAATTAACATTAATTCAAGAAGATGTAGCACAAATAACACAATATAAAAATCAATTAGGATCTAATGCTGATACATTATTCAATTGTTTAGTTGACCTGGAAAACTTTGAAGAACGTATCATCAAAGCTGCAACGTACGCATCATTAAAAACAGCAGCAGATGGAACTGACCCGCAAAATCAAAATGATCAAGCGAAAATAGCTTCCGTCATCGCCAATATTAGTGCCCAATTAACTTTTATCGAAACAGAAATCTTAACCATACCCGAAAAATTGATCGAAGAATTTTTGGCAACAAATCCAGCTCTACAAACGTATCGTAAGATGTTAATGGATCTGCAAGAGAAAAAAGCTTATACTCTCTCACCGGAAGTAGAAAAGGTTCTAGCTTCTCTTGGTGAAGTCCATGATGCTCCTTATATGATTTATAGCCGGAGTAAAGCAGCAGATATGGATTTTGCACCGATCACTGATGAAAAGGGTCAAGAATTACCAATGTCTTTTGCCCTTTATGAAGACCGTTATGAAATTTCACCAAACAACGACCTTCGTCGAAAGGCCTATGAATCATTTACAACCACTTTAAAACGATATCAACATACGTATGCAGCCACGTATGCTACTGAAATTACCAAACAGGTGACCTTGTCCCGTCTACGAAATTACGATTCTGTAACTGACATGCTACTACAGCCACAACAAGTAACTCAAGATATGTACCATCAACAGTTAGATATCATTCAGCAAGAGCTTGCACCACATATGCGTAAATATATTCGCCTTAAGCAAAAACTATTAGGCTTAGATGAGATGAAAATATGTGACTTACAAGTACCAATTGACCCGAACTATCATCCAACTATTACTTATCAAGAAGCGACCGAAACGATTTTAGACGCGCTTCAAGTGATGGGCGATGACTATGTAGCAATTATGAAAAAAGCGATTGATGAACGCTGGATTGATTATGCTGATAACATCGGTAAGGCAACAGGTGCTTTTTGCTCAAGTCCATATGGTGCACACCCATATATATTAATTACTTGGACGGATATGATGAGAGGAACCTTTGTTTTAGCCCACGAACTAGGACATGCTGGACACTTTTATTTAGCCGGACAACACCAAACGCTTCTTAACACGCGCCCTTCGACCTATTTTGTTGAAGCACCTTCAACACTTAATGAGATTCTTTTAGCTGAGCATTTGTTAAGTCATATGGAGGATCCACAAATGAAGCGATGGGTCATCGATCAATTATTAGGCACATACTATCATAATTTTGTTACCCATTTGCTAGAAGGGGAATTACAAAGACGCGTATATACTTTAGCTGAAGAAGGTACACCAATAACAGCAACGGTTTTATCAGAACAAAAGAAAGATCTTTTGGAAAAATTCTGGGGTGACACAGTGACAATTGATGAAGGCGCAAGTCTCACTTGGATGCGACAACCCCATTATTATATGGGACTATATCCTTACACATATTCAGCTGGTTTGACTGTTGCCACAGCTGTCGGGCAACAAATTAAAGAAGAAGGAAAACCAGCAGTCGATCGTTGGTTAGATGTTCTCAAGGCTGGTGGAACAAAACGCCCACTTGAATTGATTAAACAAGCTGGGATTGATATGTCTAAACCGGATGCCGTCTACGATGCTGTTGCCTATGTTGGTTCTTTAATCGATCAATTGATAGACAGTTTTCAAGATGAGCTAGCATAGGTCTACATTTCGTGACAAGAGAATTAATAATCTGATAACATATCCTGTAATGCTCCCCCTAAAGTAAACACTAAAAATAGCAAACAACTTTAGGGGGTATTATATGCGTTAGCAAAACAAAGACTATTGATTGGAAAAAATATCAATTGCCACATTTGTTAGCATTTATCGTAACACCCAGATGAAATTGAGTTAAAATATACATAAATTTAGAGATAATGACAAGGGGGGATTTGAATGAAGGCACATATGACTAACGGAACTTGGGATTTTCTCGAGAAAATTGCTCATAAACACTCCCAATATACATTTTTCTTAATGAATAGTGAATCAAGTACATTAGCATATTATGAAACCCATTTACAAAAAAAGAGTGTTTTTAAAGCTGGCAGATCATATGAAGTATTAGTTAGCACAGGGACCTTAGAAGAAGAAGGTTTCTTTGTATTTGATCATCACCCATTAACAGAAGACGGAAAGCCCCTTGTTGAAAATCGATTTAAGCAAAATCCTGATATTATGGTAGGAGTAGGTGGTCTCATTGCTTTTCGCTTCCTAAGGCCTCTAAAAGGGAATACATATGTTACCTTTACGCAATGGCAATCAAAGGAAGACTATGAAAACTGGCAAGCATCCGATCGTGCAAAACAGTTATATGCATTCAAAGACGTCAAACCAACAGCCTATTTTGCTGCTAAACCCTTTTCCCTTTATTATTCATTCTTTTATCCAGAAGAAGAAGAGTTAGAAGATGACTCCACCGAAACAGACCAAGAATTACGAGAAGATGAGCAAGTATAATAAAACAAGCACCTACTGAAGGAAAATTATCTCGCAAATTATAATTATTAGGAATAAAAAAAGAGCACGTCAGTATGAGAGGATATAAGGGGATAATCCTTACCTTATATCGACTTACGAACGTGCTCTCTATTTATCTTTAACTCTCATCCTTTCCATAGGTTTCAAAGAATGAGCGGAAAACCTCTTCTGGTTGCGCCCCTGAAATCCGATCTACTTCTTGGCCATTTTCATAATAAACTAAAGTGGGTACCCCTTTAATATCATATGTGTGTTTTTCTTGCTCAAATTCATATAAATTAAGTTTTTTTACATCGATATTTAATTCTTCCGCTAACGGTACAAGGACTGGAGTTACTTCTAAACAGTACGGACAAGTTGGACTGTAAAAATATACAAAAACATCTTCCTCATTCTCAAGCTTTTCAGCTAAATCATTAGGAACAATTTGATTTTGATATAATGGATCATCTAATTGATCAATCGTTTCTTGCTTCAACTGATCTTTTCCGTAGGGGTTACCTGTTTGTTTAATGGTTTGTTTATTTTGATAATCAACTAAAACATATAACGCAACAAATAAAACAATAACGACGCCTAAAATTATTAACATTTTGTTACGCATCCTATTTCCTCCTCTTGAGCTATTTCTCTTGTTTTAATATGACAATATGTAACGTAAATATGACGATGAAAGCTATTCCTGCTAAAAATGGAATCGTAATAAACCCAAAATAATTAACATATTGTAAATTACACGGTACAAGATCACATGTACCACCGACAGGTTGTAAAGCAGGGAGTTTTTGCATTAAGTAATGAAATGTTGAAGTAAGCATACCTATTCCGCTTAACACAAGCCCTGGTAAAGCGATATTAATATCTCTTTTTATGGCTGAAACACCATAAATCACAACTAATGGATACATGAGAATGCGTTGAAACCAACAAATTTCACAAGGAATGTATCCCATGACTTCTGAAAAAAATAGACTACCACAAACGGCAATAATTGCTTGGGTCCAAATAACCATTAATAGCATTTCACTTCGCTTATTCATCGCCAATCCCCCCTACTATCAATACAATATATTATACAATTCTAGGTTAAAAAAGACAAAAATGATCCCCGAATTTTACCAAAAAACCTCTTAATCATCATAAAAAGATCATGACGATTAAGAGGAGAAGCTTTCTCGTTATTAAATTCGTATAGGTCCTATTTATCACTCTAATAAACGATTTCGATGTACATAAACGGCTGCTTGAGTACGGTCATGTACACCTAGTTTAGCTAAAATATTACTAACGTGGGTTTTGACTGTTTTAATGCCAATATATAACTTATCGCTAATTTCTTGATTTGTCATGCCATTACCGATACATAACAATACTTCCAATTCGCGTTTTGTTAACTGTTGATGTGGTTTTTTCGATTGTCCCTGTATGCCAGAAATAACTTTGCTTGCCACTTTTGGTTCAATGACATTTTCGTTGTTCATCGCTTTATGAATGGCTTCTACGATGTCATTAGCTGAAGCTGTCTTTAACAGGTAACTAAATGCCCCTGCTTCAATGGCTGGAAAAACTTTTTCATCATCATAATAACTTGTTAGGATAATAATTTTACAATCCGGTAAAAAACGCATAATTTCTTTTGTCGCGTCAACACCTGTCCCATTTTCCATCACTAAATCCATTAGAACAACATCAGGTTGTAAGTCTCTGACAAGTTCTACTGCTTCATGTCCACTGCTTGCTTCCCCAACAATCTCTATTGATTGAACAGTATTTAAATAGGCTATGATTCCTTGACGAACAATTTTATGATCGTCAACGACAACAACACGAATCATCTTTTTACCTCCTTACGATGTTCGATAAGGAATACGCATCGTAATGTATGTTCCTTCCCCTTTATTCGAGCGGATTATGAACGTCCCGCCTAATTCTTCACATCTTTCTTTCATTGTATTTAAACCGTAAGATGTTTTTTGTTGATTTTTTTCATTTAAATCGAATCCTACACCATCATCACGAATATCAATATAAAGATCATATTTTTGTGACTTGATAGATAACGAAACCTTTGTAGCTTGGGCATGACGTAATATATTCGCTAAAGCTTCTTGAATAATCCGAAAAATATGTTCTTCTGTAGATGCCGGTAATGATAAATCTTGTTCCATAGTGAGTTGAAATTGAATCGTTGTCTTCGCTTTTAATTCAGCAATTAATTTTTCAATACCTTCTGTTAACGTATCGCCTGATAAATAGACAGGTCTTAAATGCAATAGCAACGCCCGCATTTCACTTTGAGCCATTAAGCCGGTATCAGTAACTTCTTGTAATTGTTTTTTAGCTAATGCTGGATTTTCATCGATCTGTCGTAAAGCAGCTTCAGATAACATCGTTAAGGCAAATAGCTGTTGACTAACAGAATCATGTAATTCCCGGGCTAAGCGTTGTCGTTCTTCAATCACTGCTGCTTTATAGGCTGACTTAGCAAAGGAAGATTTTTCATCTGCTAATCGCTGTAGTGAAACAACTTGATTTTGTAATTTATCACCTAATTCATTTAATTCATTACTAATCCGGGAGATTTCATACATATCGTTCACTTGCAGCCGAGCTTTATAATGACCATTAGCAAATTGTTTGATCAGTAGTGATAAATAATCGAAACGCTCTTTCATCCGGCTACTAGACTTAAATCCAGTATAGATCGAGAGGAGTAGACCAATGATCCCATATGAAATTAAGAAGAAGATAATCGCCGACACTTGTAACCAATTAGGTTCAAATAAAACATATATTGATAAGAGAATTGATGTTAAAGTAATAAAGGTTAATAAAAATGCCGAGATATGTGAACGAACATAAGACATTCTTATATTATTAAATCTATTGAACATATTGATCCACTCCCTTTAAACACGATTTACCCGAATGGATCCTGCTTTAACATTGATATGAATATCTAATTTTCGGACTGCTTCTTCATAATCAGGTGATTCATAATGAAGACTACGGTTTATGCCATCAGCAGTTTGATCCATTACAGTTACTTCACCTGCTTTCACATAGGCATCAATGCGACAAGCAACATCTTCAGGTAATAACAGATGGACATCTCCTGCCCAACTTCTAATCGTGATGGGAATTTCTTCTTCAGGAATGAACGCTTTCGTGAAATCAAGATAAAAGTCGCCAGCTATATTCCTTAAATCCATTGGTTTTACTTTCCAATTCGCTTGTTGATATTCAACTGTGCCAACATGAATATGTTCATGAAAACCTTTATCATCATTATCAGTAGTAATATGAATCCGGGGTCGTCGGCGCCGATTCGCTTTCCCAATCATACTAAAACCAACATACATAATTAATAAGGGCCATAATTTAAATAAATCTCTAAAAGTGTAATCTATGATGTCAAATTTCCCCAGAAGCAATAATGAACCAAAGATTATAAAAAATGAACCAAAGATCCATCCCTCACCACCCTTTTTTAAAAAACGATAAAATAGGTGGATACCTAATATAATGATTAAGCTTGGATATAGATAATGCCACAACTGTTGGAAATCCGTGTTTAGTACACCAATATTATCCAAAACCAATATAATGCCTAAAAGAATTAACAACAGGGCTAACAAATTTCTTGATAAATGAATGCGCATGCTCTCACCTTCCCTACCCTAATTGATTATCCTTATCTTAATCGATGAGTGAATAAATGAAAACAATCCGAAGATGGCTTTTTTATCCGTCTAAAGTCTGAAATTTTATTCTCACACCCCAGCCTTATCTATTTTTATGAATATCGTTAGGATAATGAATCCTATGCCAAAGCCAGCTAACACATCCGTTAAATAGTGAACATTAATAATGTACCGGCTCAAACCTATCCAAAATATGAGCAGGGAAAAAACGAGGTAGATGAACAATTTTAACCTTTCCGAAGACACCTTTTTACAAATAAAATATGTTAATAATCCATAGCAAACAATTGAGATCATTGCATGGCCAGAAGGAAAACTATATCCTTGTGCATGAGCTTCGACTAGAATACTTGGACGCTCACGGGCAACGATGAGCTTGATTAATCTATTGATTAAATAACTTAATAATGTCCCACCAGCGAAAATAAAAGCTGAAGCATAATGCTCATATAACCACCAAAGGCCAACACCCATGACAGCGGTAAAAGGAATTAAAAAGGGATGGGAACCAAAATCAGTAATCCATCTAGCAAACAAATAGATGCGAGAATCTGCTAACAACAAGACAAAGTCCCTTGTCCATTGGTCAAGGTAAGGCATATAACCAAATAAAGAAGCATAGGTCCAGATACCTACCATGATGAGGACGAAAAAGATAAATAGGTTAGTCAATCGTGATTGTTTAAAATTCATTTAATGAGTCACCTCAATAACCAATAGCAACAATAATATCTGCCAAGTTGAGCTAATTTGCTATAATCATGATATAATTTTGATTAATCTTTTGTAATATTTTCCTCGAGAGAGGGTTTCTCACAATATGGACCTATATTAAATATATCCATAGGAGGTTCACTTCATTGATCAATAAAATAAACCAAACGATAGAAGAACATTTTTCAGAAATGGTAGAAATCCGTCGTTATCTCCACCAACATCCAGAACTATCATTTAAAGAATACAAAACCGCAGCATTTATTGCTAATTATTATGATAAATTAGGCATCCCTTATCGAAAAAATGTTGGTGGTAACGGTGTTATTGCTACGCTTACAGGTGGTTTACCTGGAAAAACGATTGCTTTTAGGGCTGATTTTGATGCCTTACCAATTCATGACGAAAAAGATGTTCCATACCGTTCTCAAGTTGACGGTGTGATGCATGCTTGTGGTCACGATGGCCATACAGCAATTTTATTAACATTAGCAAAAGTGTTACAAAAATTTCAAGATCAGTTACCTGGGAATGTTGTGTTTTTACATCAACACGCTGAAGAACGAACACCCGGTGGTGCACGATCGATGATTGATGATGGTGCGCTTGATAATGTTGATGCCGTTTTCGGCGCTCATTTATGGGCTACTGAAGAATTAGGTGTACTACAAACATCAAAAAATGTCTTAATGGCTGGCGCTGATCGCTTTGAAATTACTATCCAAGGAAAAGGTGGTCATGGTGCCGTTCCCCATCAGACGAAAGATGCCGTTGTCATTGGTGCTGAAGTCGTCCTCAGTTTGCAAAAAATCATTAGTCGTCAGCTCGATCCGTTAGCCACTGCTGTCCTAACAATAGGCAAATTTGATGCGGGAAATGACTTCAACATCATTGCTGATCAGGCAAAGCTGATTGGTACAGTTCGTTATTTACAACAAGATGTACAAACCCAAATGATGAATGATATGGAACGAATCATAAACGGTATCTGTTTAAGTCATGGCTGTTCTTATGAGATGGATTACGAGAAGGGTTATCCACCATTAATCAACCACGAAACAGAAGCTGAAGTCGTCCGCCAAGCCGCTTCCAAAATAGAAGACCTGAAAATGGTGGAAGAGATCCAACCGATGATGAGTAGTGAAGATTTTTCCTATTACTTGTTAGAAAAGCCCGGTGCTTACTTCTTTATCGGTGCAAAAAAAGCAGGACATGACTATCCACATCATCATCCAAAATTTGACTTTGATGAACGGGTCATGCCAATGATCGCAAAAACTTTTGCACAAACATACCTTGATTATCAAAAAATGTGACTAAAACTGAAGACCATATTGATACCTTTACGTAAATTTTCTTGGCAAATAAATACGGGTAAACAAATAATTGCCGATGAGTCCCCCGCCAATTATCATGATGGATGCTTCGAGTTCGAGCATAATGAGGGGCACAATGCAAAAGATAATTGACTGGATCAATATTAATTGAAATAACAACTTGATCACTGCTTGTTTTTGTAGTGATTGGTCAATTGGATAAATATCTAACCACATATTTGTTCGGAAATGATAGTAAAGTGTCGTCAGCTGAATAGCAGTTAAGTACAAAAATAATAATGCGAATAGAACTTTCATCCATAGGTGGGGGATGAAATAAATAATTAAACCGCCAATGATCGTTAAGCGGATATACATCCCTAAATAATCATTACTTCGAGCAAACGCAATGCGGTATAAATAATCATACGTATACTTGTGCATAAACGGTAATCGCTTGACAATCGAAACAAGCCATTGCCGTTTTTTGATGGTTGGTTTAATATGTGGCACATCAGTAAATAAGTTTGCTATTCGATAAAAGGCCTGCATTTGTTTTTGATCTTTTTCAATGAGCAACTCCCAAGCAATACCAGGTTCCTTGGCGGACAAATAATAATCATACACTATAATCCCCGCCATTATAATCGTCGTCACACTTGCTAATATCATTTCATGACTAATCAGGAAAAAAAAGTTTGCACTATTTAATAGAAAGCGAACGAATTGATCAATAAATCTCGTCCTTTTATCGCTGATCTTCAACATCCACCAATTGGCTAACAAGTTACCGACTTTAAACAGGAACAAAATAACTATCAACCATAAATAACTACTTGCCTTACGCTCCGCAAAGGAATGAAAATATAAGGGGCTTACAGCTGCTACAACAAATAAGCTTAGGAAAATCGTGTAGACATAGCTAAAGATCAGACTTTTTCGAAAGTATGTATCCATATTACGTTCAGCAGGCATGATAAAGACAATATCAGGTTGTTTTAATAACGTACGTACGGGATGATAGCTAACGATAAAACCAAACAACAGACCAATTACCCATGCTGAAGGAAAATTGTCAGGTAATTGAGCTAACCATTGTTGATAATAAACAGCAAGGGCAACAATAAGAAATAGCATCGCAACCATAATGTGACCGTTCAACATATATTTTAAATAGCGACTTGTTTCTTTCATAAACTGGATAAATCTTGTCTTAAACAATTCGTTGGCATTAAACATGAAGATCTTCCTTCGTCAGCTGAATATATATATCATCTAATGAGGCTCCTGGTAAAGAAAATTTTTCTTGTAAATCAGCTAATGTACCACTTGCTCTTATTTTTCCTTCATGAAGTATAATGAACCGATCACAATATTTCTCAGCCGTCGCTAATATATGGGTTGACATGAGCACACCGGCACCATTTTGTTTCATTTCATTCATCCATTGCAAATAAGATTCAATTCCTAACGGATCAAGACCAACAAATGGTTCATCAACAATATAGAGGGATGGTTCAATTAAAAACGCACACATGATCATCACTTTTTGTCGCATCCCTTTGGAAAAATGGACAGGGAACCAGTGAAGTTGTTTTTCAAGATGAAATTCTTTTAATAACGGTGGCAAACGTTTTTCAAACACTTTTTCATCAAGATCATAAGCCATTGCCGTTAATCGTAAATGTTCATATAAAGTTAATTCATCATATAATATAGGCGTCTCAGGTATATATGCCATTTGGCGACGATAAGCTTGGGGATCATCGTGAAATGTTTGACCATTAACCGCTATCCTGCCTTTTTTAGGCTGCATCAAGCCAATGATATGCTTGATCGTTGTACTTTTTCCTGCGCCATTTAAACCGATTAGACCGACAATTTCATTTCGTTGTACTTGAAACGATATACCGTGTAGCACATGCTGATGGGTATAGCCACCAGATAAATGTTCGACTGCTAATAAAGGTTTCACCATTAGGCCCCCTTCTGTTTATGTTTGAGTAAAATATTAGCACTTTTAACATGATATTGCCAAAAAATACTCGTTTGATTTTAAAGTTTCGTGTATATCTTTTCAGCTTCCGTTTATAATATAAATGAAGATGTGAGGATGTATCACAATCTCTTGATTTTCGTGATGGATCAACAAATATGACACACCCTTTTGTTATTGAACTTGGATGACTTTATTCGTTAACAAAATGGTGTTTCGTTCAGGTTAATACTTTGAACATTGAAAAGTCCCCTAATATTCGTTGCTCACCATCCTCCTTCTTCAACGAACAGGCTAGCCTATTCTAGGCGATGCCTGTTTCCTTATGATTGACTCCTACACCTCTTTGCTATCTTGTCTTTTAGTGTCTACCCTTATTATTTATGCTAAAATACTTGTAAATACGATTTTTTATGAGGAGTTGATCATACATGCCACACGAGGATTGCATATTTTGTAAAATCATTCACGGTGAAATTCCTTCTGCAAAAGTGTATGAAGATGAGCATGTCTATGCATTTTTAGATATTAGTCAAGTTACAAAAGGTCATACACTCGTCATCCCTAAACAACATGTCCGTAATATTTATGATACGCCAGCGGATGTAGCAAAAGAATTATTTGCTCGCATTCCAAAGATTGCCAACGCAATAAAAGCTGCCTACCAACCAGTGGGAATTAATTTAGTCAACAATAACGAGGCACCAGCTGGACAAACAGTTTTCCATTTACATATTCACCTTATTCCTAAATATGAAGCAGGCAAAGGGTATGAACCCCTGTGGGAAACACATACAGATGAATATTCTCAAAATGACTTACAAGAGATTGCTACACACATTCAAAAACAAATAAAAGAATAGTGACAGGCCTTGCATTGACATCTTCTCTTTTCTAGCCATCTTTGCTATAATGATGCTATATTTCACCAACTGATATAGGAGCACAGTTGGCGGGATAGAGAGTAGCATAGTTAGTTCGAGAAGAGAAGAGGAGAGATGAGAATGAACACAAGAGTGTTAGTCATTTTGTCTTTGTTAGTTGGTATTGGTGCTGCCTTACACGCAGTTGCACCACCGATATTTGGAATGACACCAGATATGTTGTTGGCTATGATGTTTTTAGGGATTTTATTATTTCCTAGAATACAATACGTTATTCTTTTATCGGCTGTAACAGCGTTTATTGCCGCATTAACAACAACTTTTCCAATGGGTGAAATCGCTAGTTTAATCGAAAAACCATTAGCTGCATTCGCTTTTTTCGGACTTTATTTACTTATTAGGAAAGTCGTAGATGTAAAAATCAGTGCTCCATTATTAACAGCCATTGGAACGTTAATTAGCGGTGTTATTTTCCTTAGTGTCGGATTGTTCATTTTAAAAGCGGAAGTTCCAGCAGGATTTTTTGCACTGCTAAGTACAGTAGTACTGCCAACGACGCTGATCAATACGATCATTATGGCGATAATCTATCCTATCGTCCAAACGATACTAAAACGGACACAACCAATACCAATCCAATAACTAACATAGGACAAAGAAAGATCCTCTGGCAAGATTGTCAGAGGATTTTTCACCCAAACTCATCCTTCATACGGATGTTTGATTACAATACATATAGGTAAAAGAATACTAATTGATTAAAGGAGGTTTGATTTAAATGGCACGAGGTAAATCATTGCTGTTAGGTTTGTTAATCGGTAGCACGATTGGTGCTGTCACAACGCTGTTAACTACCCCTTCTTCTGGTAAAGAAATGAGAGCACAATTGAAACACCAAAGTGAAAAATGGAAAGACATGGCCGAGTCGCTTTTAGAAGATAGTTTACGACTCAAAGAGCAAATTGCTGAGACATCAAAAGAAAGCATAGTAGCTATTCAGCAATACATTAAAGATATGACAAATTCGGTTCAAGATTGGCAAGTTGCTGTTGAACCCCATCAAGAGAATATCCAAGAATATTTAGCTCAAATTGAGTCTAGTTTAAAAGAGCTAGAAGAAAAAGTGAAGCTTCAACAGAAATAAATAGATACGAAGAAATAACAGGTAACTCGAAAAGGGAACGAGACGCCTGTTGTTTTTTTATATATTTTTTTAAAAACATCATCAATAAAGACAATCTTTTACTGTTCATTCGGACAAACTTTTGATAAAGTGTATGGTATGAAGTTTTTCATACATAGTAACTTTTTTGGGATCATTATCCAAGCTAACTCATGATTAAGGAGGCACCGTTTTACAATCAATAACAAATATATGACAAGATTGCATTTTATTATTAATGTCAATGAGGAGTGTTTACAAAAGTGAAAAAAATATTAATGACAGCTTTGCTTGCGTTAAGTATTATTGGGCTAACCGGTTGTAATTCCGATGTGATCGTTGAAACGGATGTAGGAAATATCACCAAGGAAGATTTTTACAAGGAACTTGAACTAAACTATGGTGAAAACGTCCTCCATAATATGATTATTGTCAAAGTACTTCAAGAAAAATATGGAGTTACAGACAAAGAAGTTGATGAGCGAATTGAAGCGTTAAAAAATGAATTAGGCGATCAATTTACGTTCTTCTTACTACAACAAGGTTTTGAAGATGAAAATCATGAACTATTTCGTTCCCGGATACAGAGTTTAGTGCTTCAGGAAAAACTTCAATATGAAGGTATCGAAGTATCCGATGAAGAAATTGAAACAAGATATCAAGAAATGATTGAAAATCGTGAGTTAGAAATTCGAGCAAGTCATATATTATTTGATCTCGACGATGAAGAGACTGCCTTAGAGGTAAAGCAACGGCTAGACGATGGTGAGGACTTTGCTGAATTAGCAAAAGAATACTCCAATGATACAACTGCAGAAGCTGGTGGAGATCTTGGCTATTTCCGAGGTGGAGAAATGGTTCCAGAATTTGAAGATGCGGCATTCAGTTTAGAAGTCGGTGAAATAAGTGATCTTGTTGAGACCGCCCATGGCATTCACATTATCACCGTAACGGATATTCCAACCCTAGATGATAAAAGAGAAGAAATTCGTTACATGCTGATGGATGAACAAGTCGATCCAAATGAAGTTGATCAAAAAATTGATACACTACTTCGTGAAGCGAATATAAATATTAAAAGTGATCAATATGAAAGTCTGCAAGAGTTCTTTAATTTTGCCGATCCAATTGAATATGAACCAATTGAAGAGAATAGCGATAACAACGCAGAAAACGATGATACAGAAGAATCCACAAATAATGATACCGGAAGTAATGACAACGAGTAAACAGAACATGAATATTCTTTAAGAACAAAAAGAGCTGACTTAACAGCCACGCCCTATCGTGGTTAAATGAGTCAGCTCTTGTTTTATGATGTATGCCTTCTTTGATGCTGTTTGTTTCTTCGCTCTGCTTCGATACGCTCGATATATACTTTACCTTCTCGTTCAATATATTGCTGTTCTAATTCCTTTTCAGCTCGCATGGCACGGTATGACATATACCCACTAAAGAAAATTAATCCTATTAATATATACATCCACCAAGGCAATCCAGCGATCATGAAACATCAGCCTCCTTGTCCCCCATGTATATCCCATGTATATGAACAATTTGGCAAAAAGATGACAATGGTTAATCTTTTTCAAATGTCGGTTTATAAAATGAACGCTGATTCATCGCAAATAAACGTTCCGTAAATTCACCCGGTTCAGTCTTGGCTAGTGCTTTTGTGGCCATATTCATTTTCGCATCAATTAAATCAATAAAATGTAATATTTCTGCTTCTAATACTAAAGGTGGTTTCGGGCTTCCCCATTCTGCCTGGCCATGATGAGCTAAGACTAAATGTTGTAGCACCAGTACCTCTTCTTCATCGGCTACTTTTAATTTTTCCGCCATTTGTTCGATTTCTGCAACCATAATAGTGATATGACCAAGCAACTTACCTTTTAACGTATACTGGGTCGAAACAAGGCCAGATAATTCGGTTATTTTTCCAAGGTCATGTAAGATTACACCGGCATATAACAAATCTTTATTGAGTTGCGGATAAATATCACATATTGCTTTTGCTAACGAGAGCATTGTCACTGTGTGATGAGCTAAACCAGAAACGTAATCATGATGATTTTTCGTGGCTGCCGGATAAGTTAATAGTTCCTCTTTATATTTTTGGACAAAGGCTCTAACGATGCGTTGGATCGTAGGATTTTGCATTTCAAAAATAGCTTCGGTAATTTGTTCATACAGTTTCTCTTTTTCCACAGGAGCTTTTTTGACAAAATCACCTACTGAGAGGCCGTTTGCCTGTTGATCAATTCGTATCGAAATAATTTTCAATTGAAGTTGACCACGAAATTGGATGATCTCCCCTTCAACCTTTACGATCCGCTCTTGAATAAATAGGGCTTCGTCTTCTTCAGAAGCATCCCAAAGCTTCGCCTCAATCTCGCCGGTAGCATCGCCTAGCAACAACGTTAAGAACGGTTTTCCGTTACTTGCTACCCCTTTGCTCACATCTTTAATTAATAAGTAGTCTGCAAATACATCGCCAATTTTATAGTCTTGAATCCCTTTTTTGATAATCTTAATCCCTCCCTAATGAATGATATATATCTATCATGCTTTTATCTGGATAGCCGGATTTAATGGAATTACTTTTACCTCTTGTTGTAACTGTTCTGCGATAGAGGTCCGGCAAGTTAGTAAAATAATTTGTTGTTTTTGCGATAAGTTCCTTAATATGTCAATCATACGACGTAAACGCCTAGAATCAAAGTTTAAAAAAGCATCATCAATAATAAATGGTAATCGATGTTGTTCAGTCATTACTTCACTAATCGCCAAACGTAATGAAATATAAAGCTGATCGATCGTTCCCCGGGACAGCTCATTAACTTGATAAATCATTCCATCCTTTGCCTCTACTTGAAATGGATGATGTTCATCAGGAGCATAAACTTTTTGATACCGTCCATCTGTTACATGGCGAAATATACCCGATGTTTTTTCAAGCACTTGGGTTAAATATGATTCACGATATCTTTTTTTCGTTTGTGCCAGCATTTCTTTGGCTGTTTTCACAACAGCCCAATCTATTGATAATTTACGTAATTGCTCTTTTTCGATTGAGAATTGATGCAGCGTTTTAGAATAGGCATCAGAAGATTCAAGTTGACCAATTTCCGCCTTAAGTTCAGCTAGTTGCTGACGCATATTGTCTATTTTTTCTTCCAGTTCCTCTATTTGTTCCCTGTTTTTTTCGATTTGCAGATTTATTTCTGTTTGGGAAACTGAATCCTCTAATAGCTTCTCCCAAATTGTTTTCGGAAATAGTGAAACAATCTGTTCCTTTAGTTCTTGAATTTCCTTAGTTAAAGATGCTTTCTGCTCAAAACGATTGGCTGTTTGATAAAACGCTTCTTCAGAGTCTACGTCTGCAAGTGAGAACAAATAAGACATTTCAGTTTCATAGTGCCTCATTTTTTCTTGAAGCTTATTTAAATGGTCTTGCTCCTCATGCATCACTTGTTCTTGGTGTTGGATTGATTGTCTCTTATTTAATTGATCTTGTAAACACACTTGTAATGCATCAAACAATGAAGATATTTGCAGTTCTTGATGTTTAATATTCACTTGTTCTGCAAGGTGAACAAGTAAGCGACTCATTGAGCTTTGTTCCTGTTTGATTTGCTCATAGGTTGTCATGTATTGGGCTTGTTCCTGTTTCATTTGTATAAGTTGTTTTAATGATTGGGATAAATCTGGCCAATAAGTTACTTCTATCCCTTGTAAAAATGGATGGCGTTCGATTTGCTCATTAATTTGTGCCTGCAAACGACGTTCATGTTGTTGAAGTACAATTAATTTTTCATCGGCCTGCAACAAGTGAATAGCAATCATTTTTAATTGTTCCTGCAAACCATTTATTTGGTCTTTTATTTTTGATTGGGTGGCAAGAATTTGTTCTGCTTCTTCTTTCTCAGCTAATGATACACTACTTGTTATGCGGCGTCTATGGTTCATTTGCTCGATTAACTCGTTGATTTCTTTTAGCGAATGCTGATTTAACAACCAGTAGCCAATTCCAAAAATGAAAAATAGCATCGCGACACCGTATAGCCAACTTTCACTCATAAAATAGGCCAATGAAGTACTAACTAAGCCACCAAGGACAGACCCTATAAAAGTATACTTTAATTGTTTCCGCTTCTTTCTACTTTTTTGTTGCCAGATGTTCAAGGTGTGGGCTGATTGGCGATTCAATTCTTCCAACTGTTCATTTGAAGTATAATCTCTCACTCTTTGTTGATATTCATTGATTTGAACATCGCTTATGCGTTCTTGTTGTAGTGAGTTCAGCTCTGCTTCCAATTGTTTTTGTTGCTCAGTTAATGCTCCCTGTTCAGCAAGTAAGTGTTCTTTTTCTGTCTTTAACCTTTCAACATTGTTTTTAAGATTAAGCCAGTCCTGTTCAAGGTGAAAAGGTAAATTCAGTTCTGCTAATTGCTCAGATGTCACGTTTAGTTGTAAGGTCGATAACATTTGATCAATTTGCCATTGTTGTTCGTTCGCTGATTGTTTCAACAGTTCCATTTGTTTATTGTTTTCGATATATTTATGCTGATGTTCTCTTAACTGCTTAAGTTGATCCAAGACTTGTTCGTCAATCAGTTTTGCTTTTAGTTCATCCAACGTCTCTCTTGCTTTAGCCATATTTTCTTTAATGATGGCCACTTCACTTTGTAATGGCAACATTTTTTCCTTTAATATGTTTAATCGCTCTAAGCCACGTTCGGGAAAGCTTATATGCTGTGGATATGTTTGTAATTGCTGTCGTAACTGATTATACCGTTGAATAAGGGGTAACACTTGTTGCTGTTTCGTTAACATAAATTCCTTTTCTTTTGCCGTTTCAAGGGCCTTTTTTAATACAGTTAATTCCTGCCTGAGACGTGTCGCGAGCTGTTGTTTTTCACGGTAAGACTTAGTTAATTGTTGGTGTTCAATTAAATCCGTATACAGCTCGTTCACTTTCGTTAATTGTTGATTGATTTCAGGATTTTTACCATATGGTTTAAACAGTTGTCCACTGCGCTGTTCTAACCGTCGCTCAATTTCTTGAATCTGGCTTGAACCAGTTAAGCCAATTCCTAATAATATATCCCCTAAATCTTCGTCATTCATTTTCTCAATATGCAATAAATCTAAAGTGGAAAATGAATAAATCGAATGGTAAATGTCTTTCGTTAACCCTTTTAATTGCTTAGAAAGCCATTCCTCATCATACTCTTGACGTCCAACATAACATCGTGCTCGTCCATTATCAACTTCATCAATTCTTTCGATGCGATATATACCGATATTTTCATCAAAAATAATCAGTTGCCCGCCCATTTTCCCACTCGTTTTAGGTCGATAAAACTTCCTAAGACGTGGTGGTAAACCGAACAGCATAAACAGGATGAATTGATGAATCGTTGATTTACCAGATTCATTTAAACCATATATACAGACAAATTGTTCACGAGAGAAGTCAATCGTATAATCTACCCATTTGCCAAAACCATATATGTGTGCCTTGATTAATTTCATTTTTTCACCTTCTCGTATTAAGTAGCTCATCGACTAATAAGTGGGCTGCTCTTTGTTTAATCATTTGTTCTTCTTGCTCATTAAGGGGGGACAAGAATTTCCGCCCTTGACGATGATGAAATAATTCATCTAAGATTTGTTGCAAAGAGGTTTCTTCTATGTTGGAAATTAATTCACCAATAAAATGATCACCCATGGGTAAAGAACTTGCATCCAAAGGTGTATGTTGAAATTGATAGTGATAAATATACTGCCAATCATCAAGTTGAACATTACCCTCATTTATCAAATCGATAATCTCGTCAAAGTATTGGTTTACTTCCCAAGTGAGATGTTCCTCTCGTTCTGAAAGTAAAGTGAGATCGAACAAGGTTGGTTTAGTAGCTTTATTTTCCGCTAAAGCATGTTGTATGTGCTTTTCTACTTGATGAATTTCCTGGCAAGATGATAAATCAACGGTAAGCGAGGAAAAAGTTAAAGCTTGTAATGGGATAAAAGTCATCTCAGTACTTACTTCTGATAATTGAACATAATAACAACCCTTTTGTCCCTGTTCATTCCGGTGTCTGCCTTGAATATTTCCTGGATAAACGACAAAAGGATCGCGATGTAAGATCTGCCTCTGATGAATATGACCTAATGCCCAGTAGTCAAATTCCTTAGCTGTTAATTCACTCAATTTAAATGGTGCATACGTATCATGGTCTGTATTACTTTGAATACTGCCATGTAAGGTTGCAATATGAAATGGAGTTTGATGATTGACAATCTGATATTCGGTAACTTTATGATCGAGAACAGCTTGTTGTTCATAACTAAATCCGTATATAGATGCTAGTGGTTGACCATTTTTTTCATAAACAAAAGATCGCACCTTTTCATCGGGAAAAATAAATACATTATCTGGATAGGTAACCCGATGAATATGACCTTGCAAATGATCATGATTGCCATACGACATAAAGACAGGAATATTGGCCCGCTGTAATTGTTCACATGCATTTCGTAAACGAATGAGTGCTTTTAAGCTTTGTTGTTCATGATCAAATAAATCGCCGACTAACAAAACAAAGTCGACTTGTTGATCAATAGCCACTTGAACTAGCCGATCCAATGCGATAAAAGTACTTTCTTGTACATGTTGAAAAATGTGATCCGGTATATGGGATAATCCTTGAAATGGGCTATCTAAATGCAAATCTGCTGCATGAATAAATGAAATATTTTTAGTCATCTTATCACCTGCACTTATCGTACCAAAATACGAAAGAGAATGCACGTTCGCCTGCTTGTTTTTATCCATTATGATAAAACAAGCATATATAGTCAATACAAAAATATGAAAGCAGTGTGCTAACCCCACTTTAAGTAAGAAAAAAACGAAGTCCTCATTTTAACGGACTTCGTTTTTTCTCATGGATATATTATATATTGTAAAAATATATTATCTTTCTTTTTTCGAAAGTGCCAAAGCTTTTTTGAAATCCTTGAAGGAATTTGAGCGTCCATACATCAACACGCCACCTTTATATACCCTGGCAGCTAACATGGCTAATAGAATAATAGATACAATGAGAATGCCAAACGACAATGCTATTTCCCATACAGGTATATTCAACATTCCTACACGTAAAAACATGACCATTGGTGTAAAGAATGGGATATATGAAGATACCGTAATAAAGGTCGTATCAGGTACTGACAATCCAAACATGGCAATGAAAAACGCAATGATAATTAAGAAAACCATCGGCATCATAATTTGTTGAACATCTTCAACACTGCTAACAATTGAACCGAGCATGGCGGCTAAAGTTGCATAGAGCAGATAGCCTAGTAAGAAAAAGATCAATGCATAAATATATAATGCTGGTGAAGTATCGCCTATCCCGAATACTTCAAAAAATTCACCCGTGAACTCACCTTGTGATTCACCCGTTAATTCTCCTAGTTTGGATACAATTAAACCATAACCGACTCCGATAAATATACCTACTTGCGTTAGCCCCAATAAAGCAACACCAAATATTTTTGCAAACATATGAGAAACAGGTGGTGCACTGGAAACTAATATTTCCATGACCCGAGATGACTTTTCAGTAGCCACATCGCTTGCAATCATTTGTCCATAAATAATAACAGCCATGTATAAGACAAATAACATAATATAGACGATTCCTCTAGTTTGACTCATTTCTTCGCCAGTTTTTGCGTCTTCATCTAAAGCTACTGTTTGAAATGAAATCGGTTCATAAATTTGCTCTATTATTGCTTGATCGATACCAGCTAAATTGGTAGCCATGGCTATTTTCAGTTGTTGTAGCTGTTGCTCCATTTCCCAATGCATTCCAAAATCAGATATTCGATTTGCATAATATGTTCCTTCAGGCATTTGCTCATTATTTAGCGATAGGACAATGAGGGCTTCATATGTTTCGTTTACAACATCAGTCAGTACTGTGTCGAGATCATCTTCGACCTTGACAAGTTCAATATCAGGATTTGTACTTTCGACCGTTTCTTTAAATGGTGCAAACAATTGATCCGATTCATCAATTACAGCAACTGTATCCTTATCATCTTGTGAAAAGAAATTAATAATTACATCTAAATTTGCAATACCAAACAGAAACACGAGCGTAATCAGTGTGCTAATAATGAATGATTTTGATTTTACCTTAGACATATATGTATGGGACAAAATAATCCAAAACTTATTCATAGGAAGCACCTACTTTCTCAATAAAAATATCATTTAAGCTCGGCTCTTCTAATTCAAATTTTCGAATAAAACCTTTTTCTTGTAATTCACTTAAGATTCGTTGGGATACATCCTCACTAGAAATTTGTAATTCACAACCCGCTGCAACTGGTCGATAACGTAGAACACCCGGTTGATTTTGTAAAAAGTCTAATGGTATATCGGCATGAATAATTAAATTCTTTTTGCCGAAGGAACGTTTAATCTCCCGTAAGGAACCTTTCACAACATCTTTTCCTTGATGTAAAATACATAGATGTTCACACAATTCTTCAACATGACCCATTTGATGAGATGAGAAAACGATAGAGGTTCCACTGTCTTTCAACTCTTGAACAGCTTCCTTCAATAATTCAACATTGACTGGATCAAGGCCTGAAAATGGTTCATCTAAAATAAGAAGTTTTGGTTTATGCAATACAGCAGAGATAAATTGAATTTTTTGTTGATTCCCTTTCGACAATTCCTCAACTTTTCTTTCCAAATAGTGGGGAACTTTTAGTCGGTCAAGCCAGTAGGTAATTTCCTTCAAAATATCAGCCTTATGCATGCCTCGTAATTTCCCTAAATAAATGAGTTGATCCTTTACTTTTAATTTTGGATACAGTCCCCGTTCTTCAGGTAAATACCCAATTAAGTGACTATCATTATATGTAATTGGCTTGTCATACCAACGAATATCCCCTTCCGTAGCCTCAAGCAATCCCAAAATCATTCGAAACGTAGTTGTTTTTCCTGCACCATTTCCACCTAAAAATCCAAAGATTTCTTTTTCGGGAATCTCCATCGTTAAATCATTGACCGCAACAAGATCACCGAAACGCTTTGTCACACCCTGTAACAGTAAAGTCATTGTCTATCTCCTTTACATTAAATTCTCATACACTAACATATTAGGATTAAATTTTGATAATTTCAACAACTTTTTTAAACTTAGGTATTTTTAACCAGATAATCATAAACTGATTTTACAGCTTTAAGGAATGGTTTAACAATCCATACAACCCAAGGTTTTAACAATAAAACCCGCACTTGGCGGGTTTTACTTGCCTCTATTCTTCATCATCTTCTTGTTGATACAACTCTTCTAAAGGTTTGATAATGATTTGACTTACTTCATTTATAACAACATTCATCCGTTGTTCTGCATCCATTAATTTAGAAATATCTTCGTTTTCTTGAACACGAGCGACAATCTGCTTTACTTCCTCAAGCTCTGTTTCACTTATTTCTCTGCCTTGCATTTGTTTTTCTTGAATGTCAAACTGCACATTGCGGAAGTCGTCAAATAGTTGTTTTGAAGCTCCATTGTTCATCACGACGTCATATAATTCTTTTAACGAATTAAACTCTTGACTATCACGAATAGCTTTTTCTAAACTATAGGCATGGTCATAAATATTCGACATGTTTTCGCCTCCTTTTTTCAGGTTTAAAGACACTATAACAAAACAGGACAAGTCTGTATACAAATGTTAATCATTTGTCAATGTGACAATCAGTTTTTCTCCAAGTCAATTATTGCTATAATGAAGTAATGAATAAGAGAAAGAGGAATCTTCCATGATAGGTAAATTAAAAAACATTTTTCCTTCTTTACGTTTTTATGCCCCTGACAAAGATATATATGACGATAAATACCAATGGTTTTTAACAGATGAACAAGAAATAATTGGTATTGCTAATGATGAGTTAAGTACGAAAGAATTATCCTTATTAAAAACATTTTTAACACCATATAATATTAAATTTCCTCCACCTAATCCTAATGAAAAAAAATGGATCGAAATGATTAAAGATGAAAAAATCCACTATCCAATTCCGGGACACTATCGTTTTGTTTATTTTTCCTTACGCTACTCCGATATTGACCCAATTCCTTTTAAAGAAGCGATCCAAGAGCTTTTTCCCAAGGACGTGCCTATTATCTGGGAAAATGAGTATGAAGGTGTAATGATAGAAATACAAGAAAATGACCAAGAACCTGTAACTTATGAACAAATTATCGATGTGCTTATGAGTGATTTATATGGAAAAATATACTTTTATGTTGGTCCTTTTCAAGATAATGTAGATCATGTGCGTGATTATTATTTTTCAATGATTAAAGGCGCAAAAACCGCATTACAATATTCTACGAAATCAGTGATGACTTATACTGAATCCGTTCCTTTTTTATTGATCGATCAATTAGATGCGGATGTTAAAACAAATATTGCTGAGTTTATTTTACAAGATTTTATGAACGATAAAGAGACCTTAAAAATGATAGAAACGTTTGTTGAATGTAATCTAAACATCTCAGAAACTGCCAAAGAATTATATATGCATAGAAATAGCCTACAATATCGCCTAGATCGTTTTCAGAAAAAAACGGGGATCGATATTAGGCAATTCCATGAGGCCATGACAGTTTATTTAGCTGTTATCGCCCATAAAAAATAAGATAACTTGTCTTAGCTTGTAAACATGCACGAAAAACGAACGAGTCTTTTGTGCATGTTTACCATTTCATAAAAAACCAATAATGCTTATAATAGAATCAAGTTGTGTAAACACTTTCATTATAGGAGGGAATTTTAATGGCTGAACTAAATTTAGTAAACGTTACAAAAGTATATGATAAAGACGTATTAGCCGTTGACAAATTTAATCTTGAAATTAGAGACAAAGAGTTTTTAGTTTTAGTTGGACCATCCGGTTGTGGAAAGTCTACTGCATTAAGAATGATTGCTGGTCTTGAAGAAATTACTAGTGGTGAACTTTATATCAATGGTAAGTTGATGAACGATGTTGCACCGAAAGATCGTGACATCGCGATGGTTTTCCAGAACTATGCCTTATATCCTCATATGGATGTTTTCAATAACATGGCATTTGGACTAAAACTACGTAAGTTTAAAAAGGATGAAATTAAGCGCCGTGTTGATAACGCAGCTCAAATTCTAGGCCTAGAAGGATTCCTAGATCGTAAACCAAAAGCACTCTCTGGTGGACAGCGTCAGCGTGTTGCTCTAGGTCGTGCGATTGTTCGTGACGCGCAAGTGTTCTTAATGGACGAACCTTTATCTAACCTAGATGCTAAGCTTCGTGTACAGATGCGTGCTGAGATCCAAAAACTACACCAGCGTCTACAAACAACAACAATCTATGTTACTCACGACCAAACAGAAGCGATGACAATGGCTACTCGTCTAGTTGTTATGAGAGACGGAGTCATCCAGCAAGTTGGTGAACCTAAGGAAGTATATGATTATCCTAACAATATGTTTGTTGGTGGCTTTATCGGATCACCGGCAATGAACTTCTTAAATGGAAGAATTGAAGAGAATAACTTTGTTATGAATGGTGTTAAGTTACGTATTCCTGAAGGTAAGTTAAAGCCATTACGTGAACAAGGATACGTTGGCAAAGAAGTTGTAATGGGTGTTCGTCCTGAAGACATTCATGATGAGCCTGTATTTATCGATTCATCACCAGAGACGAAATTTGAAGCAGTCATTGAAGTTGCTGAATTAATGGGTGCAGAAACAATTCTTTACTCAACAATTGGTGATCAAGAATTTGTTGCTCGCGTTGATTCACGTACAGATGTTACTGGCGGTGAAAAGATTACACTTGCCTTTGACTTAAACAAAGCACACTTCTTTGATAAAGATACTGAAATGAGAATTAAGTAATTTCTCTTAAACTTAAAAGGGCTATCTATCAGAATCATGATAGATAGCCCTTTTATTTTTTAATGATTTCTACTATTTGCTAGGTGAGGTCATTGCTTTTGGATCCACATAATGATCAAATTCTTCTGCTGTCAGTAAACCTAACTCAACAGCCGCTTCTTTCAATGTTTTCTTTTCCTCAAAGGCTTTGTTTGCAATCCGCGCTGCGTTTTCATAACCAATGTACGGATTTAGTGCCGTGACCAACATTAATGAATTGTGTAGGAACTTATCTATTTGTTCTTCATTAGGCTCTAAACCTTGGACACAACGTTCATCAAATGATAGGATACTGTCTGCTAATAGTTGACAAGATTGGAGAAAATTATAGGCTATAACTGGTTTGAATACATTCAATTCGAAGTTACCTTGGCTAGCAGCAAAACCTATCGTTGCATCATTGCCCATCACTTGGGTAACAACCATTGTTATAGCTTCACTTTGGGTCGGATTCACTTTTCCAGGCATAATCGAACTGCCTGGTTCATTAGCTGGAATGGTGATTTCAGCAAATCCTGAACGTGGACCACTAGCCAACCAACGAATATCATTAGCAATTTTCATTAAATCAGCTGCCAATGCCTTTAACGCACCATGAGCATAAACGATTTCGTCATAGCTCGTTAAAGAATGGAATTTATTTTTGGCTGAAGTAAAATCTCTTCCTGTCAAGTCATTGAGCAAATTGCATACTCGCTCTGAAAACTCTGGATGGGCGTTTAATCCCGTGCCGACTGCTGTCCCACCGATTGCTAACTCCTTTAATTGTTGCGTGCTTTCTTCAATCATCAATTCTGATTTTTCCATCATTCGATGCCAACCACTAATTTCTTGTCCAAGCGTTAGCGGAGTCGCATCTTGGAGATGTGTTCGACCAATTTTTACAATATCTTTATATTGTTCTGCTTTATTAGCCAGGGTTGTCTTTAAGGTCCTAACAGCAGGAAGGACGGTATCTTCTAACTTTTCAACGGCAGCAAGGTGCATAGCAGTTGGGTATGTATCATTGGAACTTTGTGATTTATTTACATCATCATTCGGATGTAACTCTAAATCGCTTCCTTGCTCTTGTAGCCACATATTACCAACATAGGCAATCACTTCATTGACGTTCATATTTGTTTGGGTACCACTTCCAGTTTGCCATACAACTAAAGGAAAATGATCATTTAATTCCCCCGCTATTATTTTATCAGCTGCATATGCAATAGCATCAGCCTTGATTGGCTCAAGCAAACCCAAATCACGATTAGCAAATGCCGTACTCTTTTTTAATAAAGCAAATGATTTAATAATTTCAATGGGCATTTTTTCTTGTCCAATCGGAAAATTTTGTTTACTTCTTTCTGTTTGGGCCCCCCAATACTTATCTGCTGGTACTTTAACTTCACCTAAAGTGTCTCTTTCAATCCGGTAATCCATCATTATCTTTCCTCCTATGTAAGCGCAATATAGCTTCACTTCATATTGTACCAAAGATTTCAGAATAGCAAATAAATTTG
>CALAMD010000067.1 GCA_937925695.1 uncultured Bacillaceae bacterium
CCCTCTAATTTACTGAATATTTAAAACGATCCCCCGTAAACATTTTACTCATACCTTGTTACTACTCCACAATATTCCTTCACATGATATTAAAGTTGGCCTTAGCATCTTACTGCTTTGGCCAGCTTCGTTTATCCTACTATGAATGATATAACCTATTTGCCGACATATTCAAACCAATCAAAGTATGCTTTATTATCACTTGGTGCACCGTTTGAACTGGCGTAAGGGCCGAAAACTGCACCCACAAATCCACCAGCGACATCGGTACTTAAAATTCGCCCATCAACTTGATCAATTAAGAGTTCATATTTACCTGGTGTGTCGCTATAGAAAAAGCGATAATCCTGCTCATAGGCTTCAACTTTTAAGTACAATTTGTCTGCTTCAATGGCAGCCTCTTGTAACACTTCCTCTTTTCCTGCAGCACACTTAATGAGACGTATGACTGATTTATTGGCCACCTTCGTATAGACGAAACGATAGTGATATTCATTGCTCTGCAATAACACAATACCTGCTTCCTCATTTTCATTCGGTGTGAATTCCATCACCGTGGAAGCTGAGAATGTTAGATGTTGTTGTCTGCGACCAATAAAACTCGGTGTCACGAGCTCAGTCATTTTCTCTGGTCTTACCTTTAATGTTAGGTGACCTGGACGCTCGGTTAAACTATAGAAGTCTTCAGGACTACGTAAAAACATCCATTTGAAATCAAGTTCTTCTTCATCAAAATGATCAGTCGCATGAGGTATAATTGGCTTAACTTCTGGTAAATCTGGTCGTTGGTAAGTCATTTCTAACTTCCCTGTTCCGGGACTAAATAATGGCCAGCCGTCTTCCCACTCAACAGGCATTAAAAATGTTTCTCGACCAAGATTTCGGTAATAGCCACCGTAAATTCGTGAAGCTAAACCAACGGCCCACCATTCACCATTTTGGGTTTCGACTAAATCACAGTGACCGACATTGGCAATTGGATAATCTCTTCCCAAATGACGGTGGGTTAAGATTGGGTTACCACGGTTGCCTTCATATGGTCCGGTAATCTCTTTACTTCTAGCTACTGATACCGCATGATGATGACCTGTACCAGCTTCAGAAATTAATAAATAATAATATCCGTCTACTTTATAAATATGAGGGGCTTCAGGCCAGACCGCATCACGGAGAGCACCTCGCCATAAACCGATCGGCTCACCAATTAATTGATTTTTTTCTAAATCAATCTCTTGCAGCCATGCCTCCCAATTACCGCTATACTTCTCACCCTCTGGTGCTGGACGAGTTCCCGTATAATAAACTCTGCCATCATCATCGAAAAATAGTGATGGGTCAATACCTGGAGCATCTAAGTATATCGGATCAGACCACGGACCAGCTGGATCTGTCGCCGTTACGTAAAAGTTTCCACCATAACCAACATTCGTCGTAATCATGTAAAATACACCGTCATGGTAACGGATGGTAGGGGCAAAAATACCTTGAGATTGTTGTTGACCTTTTAATGGTAGTTGGGATGGACGATCTAACACATGACCAATCTGCTCCCAATTGACAAGGTCTTTACTATGGAAAATAGGTACCCCTGGGAAATATGCAAAGGAAGATGTGACTAAATAATAGTCATCCCCTACGCGACATACAGAAGGATCTGGATAAAAACCAGGTAAAATTGGATTTTGAAATGTTTTCATAGCTAGTAACTCCTTTACATTTTGTCTTCAAAGTTAATTGCTTATCTATTTAGATTGCTATCATGATTGAACGAGCTAACTACTTGACCAATCACCTCCTTAAAAGATAAAACCTATTGTTCATAAAACTATGAGCCTATCTTATTCTAGTACGAAAATCCTCATAGGATAAACCTATTATTGAACAATAGGATTCTTGGATTCTTTAATCTGTTGATTTGCGAATGACGCTAAACTTGAGTATAATCTAATTAATATCGTTTGCTTGTAAACGTATACACAAATTTGTCGTTTATTATTTGCAAACGTTTTCTATTCATAATATTACAGACTAAGAGGTTAAAACATGGATATTCTAAACAGTAATTTATATCGATTTCTCGATCGACTAACGAATCTATTTTTCTTAAACGTCCTTTGGTTGCTGATTTCATTACCCCTAGTTACATTATTCCCTGCTTCGGCTGCAATGTTTGCCGTTTTTAAAGAATGGACCGAAGGAAAAGAGAGGAATCTATTTAAATCCTTCTTCAAACATTTTCAAGCCAACTTTAAACATAGTTTCCTGTATGGGTTGTTATTCGGTTTTTTATTAGCCATCTTTTATCTTGATCTATCGATTATTAATGAAATGGAATCTTACAGCTTTATTCTCACGTCTTTATTATTCGTATTAATTATTTTAACGGCCTTTAATGTCGTTTATTTTGTACCGATTTCAATCCATTTTGATTTAACGTTGTTCGGTAAAATTAAACATGCATTTTTATTCTCTATTATGTTTTTTCCAACAACTTTGTTATGTATCATCATCGGTATTGCTACATTACTCCTTACCTACTTGCTACCGGGTTTTATGTTTATCTTATTTAGCACAGCTGGTTATGGGGTATTCCGTTTATGTTATCGAACCTTTAGAAAAGTCGGGAAAGTATAATCACCGACAGCTAACGAGTCCAATGAGATCAGCATCGTCTCTTTCTGCTCTATGACATCTCATCATTAGCGAAACTATATAACTAAGGTAATCCTTTATTCAGCTCGTCTTATCATGAAGGCTGAATAAAGGATTTTTTTCATTATCACCTTAGCCATGCACGCTTAATCAATCGTTACTTGGCTAGCATATCATCAGGATTGACAATGATAATTTTCCCATCTTCTAGCTCCATTCTCACCTTGTTTGAATCAACAATCCCGATCTCCTCTAAGTATTCTTCTGGTAATTGGATTCTACGAGCATGATCAAGGACAGCCAGCTCTACATGGGTATCTTCTTCCTCGCTATCATTTCCTTCATCCTCTATATTCGTAAAGTTGTAATAGGAACGACGCAAGATTTCACTAGAAGTCTTTCCATCACGAATCGCTACTACCCGATCCATTTTTTTAGTCAATTGGGTGTCATGGGTAACAATAACAATGGTTACACCTAACTGCCTATTTAGTTCCCTAAATACGTCTAAAATGACATCGGCTGTATTCGTGTCTACACTTCCTGTCGGTTCATCAGCTAATAAGAGGCGGGGATTATTTGCCAAAGCAATCGCAATGGCTACCCTTTGTTGTTCCCCACCAGATAAAGAATCTAGGCGACTATTGAAACGATGACCTAAACCGACCATTTCTAGTAACTCTTTCGCTCTCTCTTTACTATGTTTCCCTTTAATCAGCATGGGTAATTCAACGTTTTCAACAGCTGTTAAATAGGGAATTAAATTTCTTGCATTATTTTGCCAGACAAATCCAACCGTACTAAGTTTATACTTGACGAGATCTTTATCTGACATTCGTAATAAATCTTTGCCATCAACGATTAAACTACCAGCCGATGGACGGTCTAAGCCACCAATCATATTGAGTAGGGTAGATTTCCCGCTACCACTACTACCGATAATCCCCATCATTTCCCCTTGATCGACTTGTAAATCCAATCCTTGTAACGCGATGACTTCGTGATCATCATCAATCTTATATATTTTCATTAAATTTTGGCACTTAATCATTGATCTTCACCTAGCTTTATCGCTTGATTGATCTTAATTTTCCTGAGGAAACCAATCAAGATAATGGATCCTAAAACCAACATAAATGCTGAGAATATATAGATTTTCATTTCGTCACTTGCATCAAATACGACTGAAAACGGTGGTACTAAATCGCGTACGTTCATCGAAACTTGGAATAACGGGACAAATAATTGACTCGTTAATTTTCCACCGATGACACCTAATAGACAGGCAAATCCTGATGTTAAGATTTGTTCTGATAATAAGATACCAATTAAATTTGGCATCGAAATACCAATGGCACGATAAATTCCGTATTGTAATGTTCTAGATTTAATCGTTAGGATCCAATATAAGAGAAAACCAATAAAAGATACCAACAATGAAATTAAAAAGCCAAGGGTCATGGTTCCATTTAATCCAAGTAATAATGAACCATTTTTCAAATCGATTATTTTTGGTACAACATCATTTAATGATGTAACAGGGATCTGTGCCTCTTCGATTTCCTTATAAAAGGTTTCTCTCGAAGCATCTTCTTTTAATTTCAACCATACGTCATATGGTTCTAATCCTAATGTGTTTTGAACGTACGGTAAATTTGCTACAATGAGTGAACCTTCAGCACTACCCTCACCTGTTTCAAGTGGATTAAAAGTAGGCCAGTAGTCTATAACACCATAGACCACAAATTCTCCTGTATCAGATCCACTCCATGATATAGTCACATAGTCACCTTCCTTAATCCCAAAGGAATCAGAGAATTTCTTTGAGATTAATATCGCACTTTGTTCAGTCGCAAGAAGATTTAAATATTGATACCAATGGTAAGGAAGCAAGGACGGTTTAAACCAAGCAACTTCCCCAAATTGTTTTGGTTCGATAGCCATCAATGTAGGATAATGAACACTTCTTACCCCATCCGCAACGGTGACCTGATTCTTAATGAATACTTTTGTCGCTTGTTCCACTTGCGATAAGTTAACAATCGGATCAAAGGGTGGTTCCGAATAAATGACTGGTTCTGTACTCGTACCCAAATTATCCGTTTGGATTTGCGTAGGGGATGCCATCGTTGGAAGTTGAGAGCTTTCCCATCGTACCCTCATACTTACTTCTGCCCCATTTTGGTATAACAATTGTTCTTCCAAATTCGTATTAATTGTCCTTGCAGCACTGGCACTAAATACACCCATGCCAATGGTCATAACTAAAAATAACATCAAAAACTTATATTGTTTCGTTGAGCGACTAACTTGCAGGAACGTGCTATAAAGAGATACCGGCCAAATTTTTTCACCGATTTTGTAAATTAACCTTAAAACTAATGGATATACCCTGAGGGCAACTAACCCTAAACCAATCATAAATAATGCCGGCATAAAGAATAAGCTCGGATCGATCATGAGATCAGTGGAATCAATATCTAGTGCTACCATTTCTTCCTGCCTACGGTTAAACACATATAATCCATAGATAGATATCGCTAAGACAACAACTTCAAATAATACGATATACCACTGAACTTTTCCTTCTGATCTGGCTGTTTCCTGTTTATGAACAACGATATTTCGACCAGAAGCTCGATAGACAGGAATCATAATCATCACAACGGAAGCGATCGCAGCAATTAACGCGTAATACAATGACTTAGGCGATAGTTCAACAGGTAATGCAGATCGTTGGACAAATTCTAAAAATCCATTAGAAGCGCCCAGCACTTTAACTAGTTGTAAACTGATCAGCGGTCCCAAAATAAACGCAAGGACAGCTAACAAGACGATTTCAATTAAGTAGATAAAGAATATTTGCAAGCGACTCGCGCCTCTACTACTAAATACGGCGATTTCATTTAATTGGCGATCAATAATTTGTCGCGAGATCATATATAAATAGATTGCTAGCATAATTAAGACAGGTACATTAAGGGCCCAAAGCATTGAAGTCAACTGTTTTTCTTTGTTTTGATAAGACCGTAATATATCTCTGATCGGAAAATTAATTAACACCGATTCTTCTTTTATCTTACTAATCGATCGCTTAACCCTTGATTCTAAGGCCAGCAACGATGAAAAATCCTCATTGGTAATTTGATGGTAATCAAATGCAGTACTAAATCTTCCTATCCCGATCATTTCTTCATGTTCTGTTAAAATGACATCTCTAAAAAATTCTTCATGGACAATAAAATCACTACTAAATGTATCAGAAAGGAGCGACCAATAAGTACTAGCACCACTTTTCTGTTGGAACACACCAACCGGTTTAATCGTAAACTGTTTATCACCGATTGACACATTAAAATCTACTCCGAGTACTGTGTTTCGATGCACTAATGCCTGTTCAGAAACAAGGGCTTCAATAACACCATCTTCTGCTTGGGCACTCGGATAAGTCCCATCAATGATCGAAATGTTATCTTCTAAGTTTGTAATCATTATTAATCTAGATGCACTCTGTGGTGAAGTCCTTCTATCTTCTTCAGCAAACATAGTTTTTAGAGGTTCGGTAGCAATGATATTAGCTTCCGATAAAACAGGTAGTTCAACACTTTCAATAATGTTTTGCTTGATTTTTTCGACCTCTTTAATCGCCTTAGATGGCTCATCAACGATTGTACTAATAAATGTATCTGAAAATGTAAATTCCCCAGGGAATTGATTCGTTTTTATTTGGTATTCCTCAAGTTCTCTCGTTAACAATTTTTGTAAAATACTAGCTGTATAGGTTGGTATACTTGCCACTAAAGAAACAGATATAATTAATCCGAGGAATAAGCTGCCCGTTAGCCATCGATTGTTGAACATTTTACGAAATATTAACTTTAAGATTGCCACAGACTTTCCTCCTATTTAAGAATGATTGTGTCCCCTTCTTCAAGTCCTGTAACAACTTCTACTTGAGTCGAAGCTCTAATTCCTACTTCAACATCCACTTCTCTCCTTGAATTATCTTCTAAGATCTGAACGAAATAACGATCTCCTGTATTCCTGAGCGCATTGTTCGGAATGATTAAAGCATTTTCTTTTCTCGCTGTAATAATTTCAATTTCAACGATATCCCCTGCATTCAACTCAGCAGGTAATTCATCCGAACCAATTAAAAGGCTCTTGCTATATAATTCAGGATTTAATTGGAATTCTTCATGCGGGACTTCTTGTGGCGTCTGGATAACTTCACCTTTTACGATTTCTCCTTGGATTTTAATATTTACTTCCATGCCTACATTGACATCTCGTATATCATTTTCACTAATCGCTGTATACCGTATTTGTAATTGATCCGTCTCAGCAACACGCATGATTGTTTCATAGGCACCAATATATTCGCCTTGTTGGATATCACTAACATAAACTACTGTACCATTTACTGGTGCTACTATTTTTGAAGAGGCTAATTCATTATTTAAGTGATTCAATCGATTTTGAATTGATTCGATATCTAATTTAGCAATTTCAATCGAATATTTATCAGCCTTATCTGCTCTTAATTGTTCCAACCTCAATTCTGCTTTCTTTAAGTCAATCTTCAGCTGCTGAATTTCTAAAGCAAGAGTGCTCGTCTCAATCTCTGCCAGTACATCACCTGATTGGACTAGGTCACCTTCACTCACCAAAATTTCCTTTAAACGTCCGCCATCTCTAGTAAAATACAAGTCGTGTAAATCCGATGACATTAAGGTTCCAGCACCTTGTACCCGTCTAACGATTTCACCTTTTTCAACAGTCACGGTGTCATATTCTATTTGGGCTGGTTCTACGAGTGGTGGAGCTAAAACCTCTTCTTCTTTTGGCAAAATTGAACATCCACTAACGATTAATACAATGACAATAAAAAGAATGGAACGCATTAAAACATTTGGATGATTAGACAGTAGTTTCATTTTTCTCATAGGCAACTCTTTTATCCTCCAATACATAAACATGTTCTATTAAACTTAAAATTTCCTCATCGTGGCTCGTCATGATGATAGTTGTTTCCGTATTTTTAATTAACTCATGAAAAGCTTGAATAATATAAAACCCGGTTTTGGTATCAAGTTCAGCAGTCGGTTCATCTGCTAAAATGATCGATGGTCCCGGTGCTATGGCTCTAGCAATGGCTACCCTTTGTTGTTCCCCACCCGAAAGTTCGAAAGGACGATGATGAATTCTTTTTTCTAGTCCAACGATTTCAACTGATCTTTTAATTCTGTCAGGTCGTTCTTCACGTGGTATTCCTACAATTCTTAAGCCGAATTCAATATTTTCTTCTACTGTCATTAATGGAACTAATCCATAGGACTGAAAGACAAATCCCATTTTAGTTCTTCTTAATTCTGAACGTTGCCTACTATCTAATGAATTGAGTAGTTGTCCTTCCACATAAATTTCTCCCGATGTGGGCGTGTCTAAGGCACCAAATAAATTTAATAACGTTGTTTTTCCAGATCCAGATCGACCTCTTATTCCGACTAATTGATTTCTACCGATGGATATATCTACATCATTGAAAAGCTCAACTTTTTTGTTCCCACTGCCGAAATGTTTGCTCATTTTTACCGTTTTAATGATAGGCTCCATAAATAACACCTTTCTCTTAATAACGAATTACTATGTATTTCATGTCAGCTTGCATGATCGAATTGCTAACCTTATGTATACTTATAAAATTCTTAAAATATATTGTTTGAAAAACTGATTATTGTCTATGTGGAACTAATAAACGAATAGCTAGAAATACTTAGATGCCTATATTTCTAGCTATTCATCATGATGTATTATCCTACGATACCTGTTCTCTCTACACTTTCAACGAAGTGACGTTGGACAAACATGTAAAGGATAATTAACGGTAAAATTGCAAGTAAGACAGCTGTATTAACTAACATGGATAAGTATAGTGGATCTGTCGCATCACCGCCCCCTGATATAGCACTCAGTCTATGGCCAATCGTTGATGGAGCTGAAAGTAATTTACCAGAGATAACGTTCGGATTATCTAAATATAAAGTTGTAAAGTAAACATCATTATATTGCCATACGAAGGAAAACAGCATTACTGTAATAATAGCTGGTATCGCATTTGGTAGCATAATACTGAAAAAGGTCCTAAACACACTTGCTCCATCTACTAGTGCTGCATCCTCAAGTTCCTGTGGTATCCCTTTAAAGAACTGACGGAAGATAAAGATAAACAATCCTGCCCTTAGGCCCACGCCAGTTGCAGACGTGAGTAAAAATGGCCAATACGTACCGATTAACCTGATGCCACTTCCATCATTGAATAAGCTGATTAAGCCAAACAGATCAAAGTCTCTGTATTGCAAGTAGGTTGGCACCATTAATGTTTGGGGGGGTACCAAAATGGTAAACACTACTAAGCCAAACAATATATTTCTACCTTTAAAGTTAAATCGAGCAAAGCCATAGCCAATTAAGGCACATGAAATAGTTGTCAATAGCATTGTGCTGCCTGATAATACGAACGAGTTCCATAAAGCCTCAAAATAGCCCATGGTTTCGAAAACCATTTGGAAGTTTTCTAATGTGAAATTTTTGGGTATATACATAATCGTTGTATCGTATATATCAGCTTTATCTTTAAAGGCAATGGATATTTTTAGAAAGATAGGGTATAGAATAACAAACGACAATCCGATTAATAAAAACGCTCTGACGATGATCCAGGCCCAACTTTTTAATTTGTTAAAAAGTAACATCCCTTGATCATATTTGGTAGTCGTTTTTGTATCTGCCACCCTATCTCTTACTAATTCCGATCCCATACTTTCCCTCCTTATCGAAACCTCACTTGTCTTAAGTACGAATATGGCTTTTTCATTACACTCGTAGGTAGTCTTCTTTCAGACCACGCAACAAAGTAGTTTATAGTGAACTTTGCTATCTTCCTTGAAACCTAGTTCATTTACTGATAGAACACTTTTCTAGAAACAAAATACGTACTAATCAATAGGATAATTGTAATTACAAGGAAGTACATCCAACCCATTGCACCACTTAGCCCAAAGTTAAATTGATCAAAGGCTGTTTCTTGCAGTAATGTTGTCATATCGTTGTCAGTAAATGAGTCAATGATACTATAAATAATATTTGTTAAGATTAATGGGCTGATTAATGGAAAAGTAATCTTCCAAAATGCTTCATAGCCCGTTGCCCCTTCAATTTTAGCAACTTCATATAATTGGGGCGAAATTGACTGTAAACCGGCTAGGAAGATCAAAATTTGTACCCCGGAAGCACTGACGATTTCATATATCCGATCAACAGCGCCGGTTAAATATTCAACGATATATTCGTTTATACCTGCATCAAGTAATAACAATTCAAGTTGGAAACTTCTAAAACCTGTTTGCGCTGCATCTTCGCCACCAGCACCAGCAATTAGGTTTTGCAAAAAGTCCCCACTTTCAATACTGTAAATAGCCCCGGAAGCAAGGATAACCGGTAGAAAGAATACGGCCCTTGCTAACATTCTTCCTTTAAATTGCTGATTTAACAGTACTGCAACAAATAAACTAAAAATGACGATTAGTGGAACATTAACTAACATATTTACAACAACTTCAATAAGTGTTCGATTAAAATCAACATTGACTGTTAAGGCTTCAATATAATTAGCCAGTCCGTTAAACTCTAAAGTCATCCCGGTAGTTGTAAGGGTAAGCTCACTGAAACTATAAATTAGAGATTGGATTAAGGGAAACATGAAAAAGAAAGCAAATCCTATAATCCAGGGTGCAATAAAAACCCAACCCCACAATGCTCTTCTCTCATGGAGGGACATATTTTTTAACCTTTGAAACATCTTCTCATACCCCCTTACCTAATAATGTAATCTTCAGCTTCTATTGTTATGCCGTCCACAGTGACTGGTGTATCATTATAGTTAACAATGATCGTTAACTTATCTCCATAAGTAGTCTCGTAAACACCCCTGGCTAATTCATGATGGGCCGTAATATTTTCCCCCTGAACGTCTTTTAATACGTTGTTAACTTCTTGATACATCTGTTTAGCATCGTCTATCCATAATTTATAATTTGACGAAAACAGATGGTTGAATTCCGTGTCCTTAATCTCTGATCCATCCTCATAGAACCAACTAAAATATATATTTGAACCTGTTTCTAAACTCTTTAATAAATGGTACTTGATATCTTGATCGACTGATAAATTAATCGGTTCACCGGCATAATTTATATAACCATGGAGGACGAGTTGATAAAACGGAATCGCCTTATCAGTTATATTAAAATGACTACTATTTGTCGGAGCATTGACGATTTCTTTTGTATACGGTAAAACTAATGCATTCCCACCGCTACTCATTACATTAGGGATATGATCATGGATGTTCCTTAATTGTTCATCCGCAATTATTTTTGATTGTTCCCGACTAATTACTTTTTTCTCGCGAAAATCCGCATTGATTTTTTCCCCTAAATCCCGAAGTGATACATTGTTGATGTTTAATTTTTCATAGTCTTCGAGAAACCCATCTACGCTACGACCGAGATGATCGGGTGAAAGTAAATAATAGGATGATCTGTCCTGGCTTCGCCGATACGTAGCAGGATTAATTGGGTATCTTTCAGCTACTTCCCTACTAATAAACCTAGAAGCATGTTTTGTTGGCGAGAACCCAAATGAGTTTTTATACACGATAGAAAATGCTACATCAGGATACAACTCAACATTATGTTTGGTGAGAAATTCATTAAACTCTTTTAATCCCTTTTCGCCGCCTAAAACTCGATCCACATTTACCTTAGTTGGAATCTTATGGTTTACCCCGCGATTAAACCATCCACTATAACGAACCTTTATGTTATCAATATCAGCATCGAGTAGTTCTTTGACAATTTCTTCGCCTTGCTCAAAGGTAGTCAGTGGATGTAATGAGCGATAAGGAATACCTAGAAATGATTTACGTTTTAAAATAGATCCAGTTAATTCAAGGTAAAATGATACTGAGTCATCATTTAAAGGTTCCCAATTGTACTTTTCTACCAAATATTGTTGATAACGCTTGGCCATGCCAACGTAATTGGCCTCTTCATTGTCCATGAATGAGTAACGTATTTTAATCGTATCCGTAAATTCGCCTTTTTGAATCGCATAGGCTGTATTAGATTGATCGCCACCTTGTAAGGTAATTGGCTCAGATTGTTTTATGATAAATGAACTATATACCGAGTTATAGGAGTTTATATCATCGGAAACATCGGCATTAATAATACCTATTGCATCTCCTTCTTCAACAATAGCCAAAAATGCATGATCATCTTGCTTCATGCCAAAGACAGGCATTCTAATAGATTCACTAACAGTACGTCTTCTTAAATGAGTCATAGGTTCAACTTCATCAAACCCATAGATTCGTTGGGCAAAAGATTCATAAGCGCCCTTTCCATTATTTAATTCAATTAAAGCGCCAGATCCATCCGGAACAAATATATAGCCAGATTGTTCTGTATTAGCAGCCCCAAAAAACGGGAGAACTCTCAACTCATTGATTGGAAATGCATCGAGAAATTCGATTTCTTCACCATCGATCGTCACAACTAATTGGTCTTCTTCGATTTCAACTAGTAATGGAATCGTGAAACTAGGATCACTGGCTTCTTCTTCAAGTAAAGCACCATGTTCTTCATTATCGAAGGCCACATCTTCTTCTGTATAGCCGACTTCTTCAAAATATCTCAAGGTACGCTCTAACGTAAGTTTAGAAAAGGCATTGTCTCTTCGTTCGTACACATCTTCCTCTTCAATGTATTTAAATCGCTTCTCTATATCTCTGCGGTCATCTTCATTTAATTTATCTAAAATTAACGAATGAAATCTTTCACTGCTAATTCGTTGAGGAACTTGATCGAGACTTTGTGATTCTTTTCCAATCTCATATACTACCTTGAATCCGCTTTCTGTTTTTTCAATTGTAAACTGATCTTCCGATACACTATCTTTATATGTATCATATTGGGCTGATTGCCCTTTATCATTAATAAAAGTAAGGGCAATTTGGGCACTCATCAAAGATTTATTCTCAGCATTGGCTATTGGATCATTGGCACGCTCTGCTGGATTAGAATACCAAATATAGCCGTTGCCTTTTTCTTTTACAGCAAACTCTGCATTACTTGCGCTCAAATATAGTTCAAGATGTTCAGTTTCCGCTACCAATTCCATCTCACTAATATCGGTAACTTCAATGTTTGATGGGGCTGAAGTAGCTACATCACTAATCTCTTCTGATGTAGAAACTTCTTCACCATTTTCAGTGTCATTTACTTCTTCATCAGTTGTTTCAGCATACCCTACAGGAGGCTGAAAATTAAAGAGCAATAAAACCAAACAACTATATATCGTTATCTTTTTCAGTTTTTGTAGCATATTTCTCCTCCCCCCTATAATCGGTAAATGATCTCTTTGTATAGTGTTTCGATAAAGGTAAAGATTTGCTGAATCAAACTAAAGAATAGTATCCCTAAAAAGAGTATTACACCCATGACAATTAATGTAATAATGAATGTGGCTACCGTTTTACCTACCGAGTATTGATGAACAGTCATTATGCCGACGAATAAGAGGGCAAGAAACCACGCGAATGCAATAGATTCCAACAAGAAGAATAACGGTGCTTCCTCCATGGTGATCACATTACTAATTGGAATATTAATTGCATATACGATAACGATTGGAAGCAGTGCATAGGCCGTTACGATAATAATCTCCTTGAATTTTCCTTCCCCATCCATCAATGTCGTTGTTGCCCAGTTTGAAATACAGAACAAGAAAAAGGGTAAAATAATGAAAATCAACTCGTTAAGGCTATTTAGTTCATTGGGATTAGCCGGATTAACAATGAATCCATTAAACTGTCTTCTTAGCGTATTAATCAACGCCAATATAAGTAGAATGGTTAGTGCAATCCTTAATTTTCCTTTTTCCTCATATTTGACATCCCAAAAGCCTTTGAATGGATGTATCGATACATAAAATGGATATTTAACTAGCTCGTTCCACATGTGATTCTGCCCTCCTTCTTCTAACAGATTTAACCGTTCTAAAGCCCATGTAAGCTACACCAACGAGAACGATTGTTGTCATGATCGTTCCGAAATTCTCTCTAAGGACTTCTTGTCGATGTCGCTTGAATGCTTTTGAGTAATACAATCTGCTATTACCGTTTTCAAAATAGGATAAGGCTTCTTCATTTTTTCCATCAGCTAGGAGTGATTTTCCTATCCCAACATAAGCAACTTCATAGTTAGCGTCTAAGCGTAACACTTCTCGCCAATAGGCTGCAGATTGCTCTTCATCGCCCCGATTATAGTACATGACAGCTTTATTGACGTTTTCACCAAATGCCGTTGGTTTAAAAACGACTAAATTATGATTTCCTTTATCTAGGGTAAGAATTTTATCGCCCAATGTTTCAACAGCAACCGGGGTAGCAAAAGTCCCTACTTGATCTCCTAAACTACCGAAGATATAAAGTAGATTGCCATCTTCATCATAGGTAAAGATTCGGCCTCTTCTAGAATCTAATACGCTATACATACCATATTCATTGGCCGTGATGTCAACAAACGTTGTTCTACCTGATTGAAGGCCTCTAAAAGGATAATCAATATCACCGATTATTGGATGGTATCCTTCTCGGCGAATGATATCCGCGCCCGTCGCGTTTAAACGTTGAACTGGTGTAGATGAATTTTCAACATTTGTTGTATATAAGAAACCTTCTTCATCGACATCAATACTGTTAAATTCAATCGGAATAAAGAGTGACATGCGCGCCCGCTGTTCCCTAGTCGCAATTGCTCGCCAAAACAAATCAATCGGATTAAAACTTACTCTAGGTGCACCAGTATAACCGGTAAACACTCCATCAGAATCAAATTCTATGATCCCATCATAGATACCTCTTCCGATCACATATATTCGTTTTGCCCGATCAACGGATAATTTGATCGGACGATATTCCAATCCTTCACGGATCACATCTGCTTCAGGCGGACCAATCTCACGGATAAACTCACCATTTCCATCTAAGTGAACGATTCTACGATTATTTGTATCGGCTACATAAATATGGTGTTCTTCGGTTACAAAGATGCCAAAAGGACTATTAAAATTATCTATTTGGCCGTTATTGTTAAACTCGGTAATTTCCGATACCAATTCATATTGGTCGTTTAAAATAACAATTCGGTTATTACCAGTGTCTAAAATGTAGATCAAATTGTCTCTTACATATAAGTCTTCAGGACTACTAAATGTTCCATACTCCTCTCCAATACCATCAATCACTAATTCTGGAACATATGGTACGGGAGATGGCTCCGCTTTTTCCCAATAAGAATAATTGTATCCTACATATGGGGCGGCAGATACACTAGGTACCATAAAGGAAGGTAATAGCAGCATAACAATAAGAATAACAATCGTTTTTGATTTTATATTCATCTTTCGTCCCCCTCCTAGTCTTTCATTCCAGAAGTAGACATAGTTTGGATGATACTAGCTTGTGAGAATAAAAAGACTGTAATTGGAACCGACATTAACACGAGGGCAACAGCTGCCGCAGCACCGGCTCGTGCTATCCCACCTTGTAGGATTTGTCCCATCGCAAAATTCATTGTCTTTAATTCTTCACTATAGATAAATTGTCCACCGTCTGTACCCCATAATTGTTGGAATAGCAAGATCATTAACGTCAGCCAAGCAGGTTTTACGATTGGCATCACAACGGTCCAAAATATTTTGTATTCACTCGCCCCATCAATTCGGGCTGCTTCAAGTAATGAATCCGGAATTTCCTCCATAAATTGCTTCATTAAATATAATCCTAAAGAAAAAGCAAATGATGGAATAATAATTGCCCAATATGTGTCTACCCATCCTAGAAATGACATCGTAATATAGTTAGGAATCTGGGTAACATGGGGTGAAAACATTAATGACAAAACAATAACGTTAAAAATTACATTGGAACCAGGAAATCTATGTTTCGCTAATGGATAAGCTGCCATAGCCGCAAAAATAATATGACCTGCTGTTCCTACAAAAGTGATAAAAAACGTATTAAATACATAACGAGTAAATGGTACCCAAGAATCACTCATTAAGTTAAATAAATCAATAAAGTTATTAATTGTCGGATTTCGAACAAAAAACCGCGGGGGGAATAGAAATATTTCGTCTAGTGGTTTAAAGGCATTGTTAATTGCATAAACGAGTGGTAATGCCATAAAAGCACCAAATAGACTCAGGATTAGAAATAGAAGAAACGTTACATACCATGATCTATTCACTCGTTTTTTCACTCTGAATAATCTAAATGGCATTCTATCCACCCACCTTACGTAATAATTTCTGTACGACTAAGTTCGTTGTCATCATCATTAAGAATAAGATTGTTGCAATAGCTGAAGCATAACCCATCTCAAATCGGATTGAACCATAATCGATAAGGTGCGTAACTATGGTGTGGGCAGCATACTGAACACTCGGAAATCCTGCTAACTCCATAGATACTTCTGCTACAGCAAAGGATGTTGTAATTTGAATAACAGCTCCGAATAATAGTTGCGGTCTCATGGATGGCAAGGTAATATACCAGAGTTCTTGCCATCTATTTTGGATCCCATCAATTGCACCAGCTTCAAAAAGCGTCTGATCAATGGTTTGCAAACCAGCAATAAACGCTAGGAAACTTGTTCCTAAGCTTAACCATAACTGAACAAGCATGATAACAGGCATGATATATGTTGGATCCTGTAGCCATTGGATTGGCTCGTATATCAAGCCTATTCTCATTAAAAATCCATTTGCATAACCGTAGGCATCACCAGAAAAGATGATCAGCCAAATAAAGAAGACGTTTCCAGAAATTGACGGTGCAAAGAAAATCAAGGTCATAAAAGCTCTTAGCTTGGCTGGGAACTCATTGATGAGCCAAGCAAAGACGAAACAAGCTATATAGCTCACAGGTCCTGTTACAGCAGCAAATAAGATCGTGTTTTTTAAGGCGATTAAAAAGATATCATCTTCCAAAAATAGTCTGGCATAGTTATCCCAGCCAATGAAACTTGGAAATTCAAGCATATTAAAATAAGTAAAGCTAATGATTATTGATGTAATAACAGGTAAAACCGTAAATAAGAAAAACAAGATAAAGAATGGTGCAAGTAATATATAAGATTGTCGATGAGTATAAAGTGTTTTTTTGAATCTCTGAAATAACGAAGGTTCTTGATCAGATTTACCTGTCTCTGCTTTTACGGGTTCTTCTGAATACTCGATTTCTTTTGCTTGTTCTAGCATAATTTCCCCCCTCCTACTCTATTGGCAAGTTAAACTCTTTTCTCTTCACTCTAATTTCATCATCAATGTAAATGATATAATCATTTAATGCTTCTCGTGGATTCGTACCGTTATTGACGACTTCCCTAAATGCGTTGTCCAAATGTCTACCTGTGAAATATCCACCTGGCACTTCTGGAACTCCTCTAACCCATTGCCATTGTTCTTCTAATTGCTGATAATCTCTTACTGGCCATGGTAGTTCCTTTAATGCTTCAACATTTGCTGTAGGATAACGAGCAGCTGCTCCCATTAAGCCTTCCATTTCCCTACCAAAACGCACTTGAACATCTTTACTTGTCCACCACTTGAGAAACTCCCAAGCTGCTTCTTTATTTTCAGCTTGTTCCATGATAATAACTGATGTACCGGAACTTCCAACTTCACGGCGTATTTCACCATTTTCTTGTACTGTACCTGGTACTGGAATAAATTCCCACAAGCCTCTAATTTCTGGGGCAGAAACTGATAAATGGTTGTAGAATGAGTATTCTGCTATACCCATAGGCATTTCACCAGTTCTAAAACGGTTCGGGAAATCAAACCGTAAAGGTAACTTATAATTTGTATATAGTTTTGTCCAATCTTGGAATACTTCGATTGCCGTTTCTGAACCAAGGCCACTTCGTTTTCCACCATCTTCATATAATACTCCGTCCTTCTGATAGAGCATCATCGTGAAGGTTTCGTTAGGAACAATGTTTTGTACGGCCTCTGCAGCCGGATCTTGAACCAATGGAAGAGCTACTTCCATATGATTTTTTTGTAACTCAGGAATAAGGTTATAAAAATCTTCCCAAGTTTCCGGCGGTTCTAACTCCAATTCTTCGAAAATATCTTTTCGATAAAATAACATACTAAATATTTGTTGTTCAGGTAAGGCATAGACCCCATCTTCAAAGCGATATGGGACGATGGCACTTTCTCTGAATCTCTTTTCTACTTCAGGATAATCAGGAAACTGGGTTAAATCAGTTACTGCATTACGCATCGCGTAGTTTACCGGAGTCTGATTATCTATTTGCATCGCTACATCTGGCCCTTGTCCTGCAAGGGTTGCCGGTAGTAATACATCCATTTGGACAAGTTTTAAATTGACATTGATGTTCGTCTGGGGTGTAAAGGTATCGTCAATCATTGCTTTAAGCACTTGGGCTTGGTCACGACCAGTCCCTATCCAAACGGTGATACTCTCTTCTACCTCATCTTCATCAGCAACATTACCGATGGTATTGTAATCTTCGATAAATGAATAGATGAAGTTACCAATCTCATGTTTTACTTTTTGTAGAAAACCTGTATCGGCTTGAGGCATTTTTTGATCAGGTGAGGCGACAACTAAATAGTCTATTTCTAGTGGCTGTTCTCTCACAGTTAAGATCCAAGTCCCTAGACTTCCTACGTTGATTTTATATCGATCTAGTCGACGTTGAATCGTTTCAGGTCTTTTCACAAAGTCTTTTAGCTGATATGCCATTGTATCTAGAATAGCGGTTTGGTCACTTCTTTCACCTGTAATCTCTTCCAATTGATCTGCTACACTCGTAATAATTTCACTTTGACGTTCAAATACTTCTAACATTTCAGGAATATTTTTTTCTAACTCATAATCACGATATGGATCAGGTACTGCACCAGTAATCATTAATATTTGTCTGTAAATATGGTTTAATTCGAGGACGCTATCTTCTATTGTTCTTAGTAACGGAGCAATATCACCTAACGTTACCTCTAATGTAATTTCGTGGGTCCCCTTAGGTAAATAAAATAAATATGGTTCTTCCTCGCCAAGTTCATGCATCACCCATTTGTGATCAAAATAAAATGGGATTGTTTCACTTTCTTTAAATGGTACTTCCCCATTGATCAATAACTTCCGGGTTGAGTAAATACCCCGAAGCATGTTTTGTTTAGCCTTAATGCCAATTTTATAAAGGCCATCTTCTGGCACATCGACTTTCCAGGTAATCCATTGTCCTGGCCAGCGCCAATTATAGCCACCAATGGCATTCATTCTAATCTTAGATACATGATATGGTTCTGTTGCTGGACTGGATCTATCATTAACAGCATACAGAGTTGGAGATGACTTTAAGTATGCGTCTTCCCCTTGGACTTTAATCATGATATCTTTCGTTTCTTGGTATCCATTTTGTTCATAGGTTTGTTTTACTTCTTCATATGTAAGTACTGGAGGCACTTGATATATCTTAAGATAATCGATTGCGACTGGTTCCCTTGATGAAACAAGCGTTATCGTGTTTTTACCTTGTTTAAAATAAAAATAATAGGGTTCAGTATAATAGCCTTCAGAATCTTGTAAATCTACTTCCATCCAGATTGGGCTTTCGACTTGCCGAGGTCTTAAATCATTTCCTCGGTTATCTTGCTCAATCTCTGGCAATTCATTTGTCCACGATCTCGGAAAAGATAAGGTTGCTGCTCCTTGGAACGGTAGTTCGCCATTGATCCAAATTTCCCTTTCAATGTCTGAACTTTTTCCTACAATAGGGAAATAGCGAATTGCTATATTATAAAGGCCTTCTTCTGGCACATCCACTTCCCAAGTAATTGATCCAGTTTCATCAGTAATAACAGCGCTTCCATCAATGCCCTCAAAATTTTCTATCACTTCAACATCCATTTCTTCTACAGCCGAATACGCTGCACCATCAATAATAATTTCATGATCTGGGAATGAATGATGACTATGTTCGTCCAAATAGTTTGCATATAAATCTTTACGGCCAAAAGTAAAACTATCGACAACTTCTTCGACTGTTTCCTCTTGATCCGTCTCTGCAAACACGGTTGGGCTTTGGAAAAATGCTTGATTATTAGCAATTAACAAGAATGAAATTAAGATAAGGCTCAATAGAGTTGTTATCTTTTTTTGTTTTGTGAGCACGTAACGCACCTCCTGTCTGTTCTCGAACATTTGGTGTATATATTGATATTAATAAGGATCCGCCAATAAAAGTTTATTGGCGGAATCACTAAATTACTTTCGTTGTAATATCACTAGAGCCATGTCATATTATTTACTTTTGATTGACGCTGATTAACAAATTAACAATCAGCAATAAACGGATTTATTCAGAAGCACTACCTAGGAATTCATCTACGAGTGCTTGGGCTTCTGGCTTAATACTTGCAACTGCTTGTGCAGGAGTCTGCTCTCCGAATGCAATTGCTTCCCAAGTACCATAAAATGCATCAGCTAAGTTATAAGGCTTCCATCTTCCAAATTTAACGTTATCTAACATTTGAGTCGCCATTTCCACGGACTCTTCATTTGGAAAGATGTCTTCAAACCATGCAATTTGCTGTTCTCTTTCGTACTCCCATAGCTGTAGGTCTTCCCAAATTTGGTAAACAATTTCAGGATCTTCTACACCAACAGGGATAACGTATCCACTGACACCTGTTCTAATCGCACCATATTCAGATGCATTTGGACCAAGTGGCCAGTATACATAACCCCACTCAAATGGAGCTTCACGACGCTCTTCTGATGCTTCCCAAGTTGCTCCGTGAACCATTGCAGCAATACCTTCGTTAAAGAATACTGGTGGGTCTTCCCAGAGTGTACTACGATCATTTTCTCTAACAACATCATGCAAGTTAAATAAATCAGCTGTAAACTCTAAAGCTTGTAAAGCCTCTGGTGAATCTAACACAATTTCCCCTGTTTCAATGTCTAAAACACGAGCATCGTTTGAGATAATTGAATACTCAGCGATCGTGTGTGGGTTTAATGCTAGCCCATACTGATCTCCTGAAGTGAGTGTCTTAGCTGCATGTAACATTGCATCCCAAGTCCATTCGCCTCTTTGTACGAGATCATATGGATCTTCTAAACCGGCTTGCTCAAAAAGTGTTTTGTTATAGAACATTCCACCACCACGGGCAAATGTACCTAATGTTTCAACCGCATATACTTTTCCATCCGGTAAAATACGTCCTTGTTCAAGGATCATGTCACTTAATTTCGTTTGGGAAAGATCGATAATATCATCATAAGCTACGATAAGTCCTTCTAACGCAAGACGAGACAGTCGTCCTGTTTCGGTGTCATCAAATAAGACAATATCTGCATAAGGTTCTCCCGCAAGAACTGTCGTTGTAAAGTGATCAAACTTCTCATCATAAGGTGTTGTTGTCCACTCAATGGTGACATTATACTTTTCTTCTACCTCTCTCCATCTTTCCACTTGAAGATCTCCGATTTCAGTACCTTCCTCAGGTGTTAAATCGGCATGGAAATTGATCGTGATGTGACGTCCACCAAGATCGTAGGTTTCTTCAGGTTCATTCTCTGGTGCTTCATTCTCATTTCCATCATCATTTGTTTGATTTTCCGCATTGTTTCCATTGTCATTTGCAGTTGATGGTTCATCACTACCACCGCAGGCTGCAAGGATGAATGCGGATACAGTCACAACTAAAAATAATAAGAACCATTTGCGTGACTTCATTTTTTTGCCCCCTCTAACAATTTTTTAAAAATTTTATATTACACATAAACGGAAGCGTTTACGTATACGCTTACATTTACGTATTACCATAAATATAGATGACTTATACGTATACGTCAAGACTTTTTGTGTAATTTTTTAATATTTTTGATTATAGGTAACTAAGGGAATTGTTGAGAAGTATGTATAATAACGGGAATATACCATGTTATTCAAATAATTCAGGTGATTGTTACAAATATCTGAATATATAGTTAACTTATTAACAAGATGTGAAAAATATAACAAATTATTTTTATATTTTACAATTTTTGCGATCCTAGTTATACGTATATATTTCTCTATTAAATTGCGAGATTATGCGTATATGTTAAAGTTTCATTGCCTTATACTTATCTCTCATTTATAAATTCCCTAGCTATAAAAGCACAAAAACTCTCTAGAAGCGTTTTTCTAGAGAGTTTCAATCATGATGATATGCTTTTAGTTTATCCCTTGACGATATAAGTATTTCCTTTTTTAGCCTGAAAGGTGACTACATCTCCTTCCACCTTTAGGTCTTCAGCACCTAAAACTGTGATAGGTGTATTTGTTCGGATCCGGCAGGTCTGATCATGATTGGCTTGTAGTTTTGCCTCAACAAGCTTTCCTTCCTGCCAAGATATCGCTACTTCAAAGCCACCACGGGCACGAAGTCCTGAGATACTTCCTGTTGACCAAGCTTTTGGTAATGCTGGTAATAAATGAATTTCACCATCATGGCTTTGCATTAACATTTCAGCAATACCTGCGATCCCGCCGAAATTCCCATCAATTTGAAATGGTGGATGGTTATCGAATAAATTAGGTAACGTTGAGGATTTTAATAACTCCAATAAGTTATGATACGCTTTTTCCTCTTCTTCTAACCTTGCCCACATGTTAATAATCCAAGCCCGGCTCCAGCCCGTATGGCCCCCGCCTTGGGATAATCGTCTTCTTAACGTTTCTTTAGCTGCGTTAGCTAAATCAGGAGTTTTACGAACAGAAATCTGGTTACTTGGATGTAAAGCAAATAGATGGGATATATGACGATGCCCAGGTTCTGCTTCATCATAATCTTCTAACCATTCTTGAATTTGACCATGTTTACCAATTTTAATTTCCGGTAGTTTAGCTCGTAACGTTGTCAGTTCTTGTCTAAATTCCTCGTCACATTCTAGTATACTACTTGCTTCGATACAACCTGTAAACAGGTCGTAGATAATTTGACTATCCATTGCTGGTCCTTCACATAGAACTCCTTGCTCACCATTTGGTAAAATATACGTGTTTTCAGGTGAGACGGATGGTGAGGTTACTAAATAACCATCTTTATTTTCAATGAGAAATTCAACAAAAAATATAGCTGCTTCTTTCATTGTTTCATAGGCTGACTCCAAAAAGGTTTTATCCTTTGTATATTGATAGTGTTCCCAAAGATGGAGACATAACCAGGCAGCACCCATTGGCCAAATTGTTGCCGGCATGTATATATCTTGCGGTGCTGTATCAGCCCAAATATCGGTATTGTGATGGGCAACAAATCCACGACACCCATACATTTTTCGAGCAGTTTCTCTACCATTTACCCGCAGTCTTTCCAAATGATCAAATAATGGTTGATGACATTCTGATAAATTACATACCTCTGCAGGCCAATAATTCATCTGCAAGTTAATATTGATTGTATACTTACTATCCCACGGTGGTAGCATATGCTCGTTCCAAATCCCTTGTAAATTAGCAGGTAAAGAGTTAGGACGACTTGATGAAATGAGTAAATAACGACCAAAATCAAAATAGGTTTTAATTAAGTGAAAGTCGTCTTCGCCTTCTCTTAACAATGCTAAACGTTGATCTGTTGGAACCTTATATTTTTCATCATGTTCAGGACCTAAATGGAAATCTACTCGGTTAAACAATTCTTGGTAGTCTTCAACATGTTTATTCCTTAACGTTTGGTAATCAATGTCAATCACCTTCTGAATAATAGTTTGGCATTGTTCGGCCGGATTGTCAAACCGAAAGGATGTCGCTGCTGATAAAATTAATGTCACAGTATCAGCCTGATCAACGATAAGTCGATTACCAATGGTATAAACATCGCCACCATCAGCAAACACTCGTAATGCACTAGCAAAGGTTATGCCACCATTTCCGCCAGTCTCACCAATCATGATGAGTGAATCATTGGCAATAGCTTTCATTTCATCGAGATTTCGAGTTGCGCCACGATCATAATGGGCTTGAAAAGAAATCCCATGATCATCAGAGGCGGTGAGACGAATCACCATCACTTGATCAGGATAACTCGTAAAATATTCACGCTGATAATGCGTCTGCCCAATTGAATAATTTACTTGTACCATGCCTTCTTCTAAATTTAATATTCTTTCATAGTTAGAGACTTCACTTTCGTCATGATTAAAATTCAAAAATAGGTCACCAAGGGGTTCATAATGCCGTTGTGATTCTGGTATGCCGGTAAATGCTAGTTTCCCTAATTCCTCGGCCTCTGACAATCTACCTTCTGCTAATAATTGTCTAATTTTAGGTAGGTTTTCAAGGGCATCAGGATTATTTCGGTCTCTTGGACCACCATACCATACAGAATCCTCATTTAGCTGAACCCTTTCCTGTCCGATCGTTCCGAAAACCATTCCACCTAAACGTCCGTTTCCAATTGGCAATGCTTCATTCCAATTTGTTGCAGGCCTATCATAATATAATCTTTGGCTTACTTTATTCATGTTTAGCACCTCGCAAATCATCTTTATACTTTTTACCTTACACAAAAAGAATAAATAACGAATATCGATTACAATTTATAAAAATTCACACTTGTTTTTCCTAACACATATTCTTGCTCTTCCTTTGGTCGGTCCTTGATAAAGTCAATCACGATATTCATCACAGATTGATAGTCATTTACAACTGTACATACTGGCCAATCTGAACCAATCATTAAGCGATGAGCCGGAAAGATCGTAAACAGTTTTTCTAAGTATGGTTTAAACGTTGTCGCATCTTGATCATGCCAGTTGGCTTCAGTAACCATACCAGAAATCTTACAATATACATTATCAAAGGATGACAGTATTTGCATATGTTTAAACCAATGATCAATTTCGTTCTCTTTAATTCGTGGCTTAGCAATATGATCAATGACAAAACGTTGATCTGGATGGCGCTCAACAAGTTTTATTGTTTGGGGTAAATGTTTTTCAAAAATTAATATATCATAGGTTAAATCGTAATCTTTAAGGAGCGATAAACCCCGATTAAAATCTTCACGTAACATAAAATCATCATCGACTTCATCATGGATAACATGACGAACACCTTTTAGTTTATCATTCGTGACTAAGTCATTGAGCTGTTTGTCCACTTCACTCGAACGCAAATCAACCCAACCAACGACACCCTTAATGAGAGGGTGTTGATCTGCCAAAGATAGCAACCATTCTGTTTCTTGTAAAGTCTGTCTTGCTTGAACAGCTACTGCTCCATCAAATTGAATTGAATCAAGGAGGGGTTTTAAATCCTGCGGACCAAAGTTTGCTTTTAAGCGCTGCATATCGTCCCCAATCCAAGGATAATCCTGTTCATTATAATTGATAAAATGTACATGTGAATCAATCTTCATTTTTATAAAACCTCCTTCAAATAATCATTACAATTCAATCATAGCTTTGATGACATTTGCCTCCGGTTCCATTAACGCTTCAAATTGATCGGCAACTTCTGAAAAAGGAATTTTATGAGTAATAAAACTTTCAGTATCAATCTGACCGTTACCCATAGCCCGAAGAACAGTTTCAAAATCAATTTGTGTCGCATTCCGGCTACTAAATAGTGTCAGTTCTTTTTGATGATAATCAGGGTAGTAAACTGAAAAATCGTCTCGAATTAGCCCAACAAACACTAATTTCCCGCCAAATGCAGCATAGTTGAGTGATGATTCCATTGACTGCTTATTGCCAGTCGCATCGAACACGACTACTGGCAAGTCCCCATCTTTAATCTGTTGGATTTTTTCTAATGGATTATCAGCCGCATTAACAATATGATCTACTTCCGCCCATTCCTGACTAAATTGTAATCGTTGATCATTCATATCCATCGCAATAACTTCTGCTCCTGCCAGCTTGGCAAGTTTCATAACCCCTAATCCGATTGGTCCGGCACCGATGACCAATACGAAATCACCCTTCGTTAAATCTGCTCTTCTTACAGCATGGGCACCGATACTTAAACACTCAACAATGGCAGCAGAATCTAAATCAATATGGTTCGCATTGATTAAATGGGTCGTAGGGATATTCACATATTCTTGCATGCCGCCATCACGATGCACTCCTCTCACTTCAAGATGGGCACAACAATTTGTTTTTCCTCGTTTACAAGCCTGGCACTTGCCACATTCTTGATAAGGATTGATCGCGACCCGATCACCGACTTTAAAATCTGATTGCTGATCGTTAATAGCCACAATCTCGCCGGCGAGTTCATGTCCGAGAATTCTTGGGTAGGTAAAATAGGGTTGATTCCCTGTATAGGCATGAAAATCAGTACCACATATGCCAATTCTCCGAATACGAATCAACGCCTCGCCTTCACTAATTGTCGGTTTTTCAGTTTCCTCATAGACGAATTGAAACGGTTGCTGACAAATTAACTGTTTCATGATACCTCTCCTAATTTAATTATTTTCTTTTCTACCACTTAGCCAAATTTTTTGATCAATTGGCTTCAATATTTCGCGAACTTGATTAACTAATTCCATATCAATCGGTTCCTCTATCCACGCTACATTTCTAACAATATGTTTAGGGTTTGCTGTACCTACTAGCGTGGTTGGTATCCGATCATTTGCGACAGCGAATTGGACCGCTAACTTTTCAATCGCTACTCCTTGTTCTTCACAAAATTGTACGGCTTGACGGCAAACCCGCTTAATTTCATCAGATGCTGGATGCCAATCAGGTGGTCCCTTCTTAGTTAGCAGTCCCATTGATAATGGTGATGCATTGATGATGCCAATTCCTTTATTCCTCATCTCTTCTTCAATCGTTAATAACCCTGTATTATTCAGCGTATAATGGCAATAGGATAGAATTGTATCTAATGGTGCTTGTTCTGACACCACTTTAAATATCTTTAATGGCAATCCTGAAATCCCAATAAACCGGATTTTTCCAGCCTTTTTCAACTCTAATAATGTCGGAATACTTTCATGAATGATTTGGTCTAGTGACACAAATTCAATGTCATGTAAATGTAAAATATCTATATAGTCCGTTTGCAAACGGGTCAAACTTTCATCCACACTTTTGATAATGCGTTTTGAAGAAAAATCAAAATCATTTTCCCCATAACGCCCTGCTTTCGTAGAAAGGATAAATTTATCCCTCGGAATGTTTTTAATCGCTTTACCTAACACAGTCTCTGCTTTTGTCAGTCCATAATAAGGTGAAACGTCAATAAAATTTATGCCTAAATCGATTGCCTCATAAACAGTGCGTATTCCCTCGGATTCATCAATTTCACCAAATACCGAGCCAAGGGAAGAGGCACCAAAACTTAAAATAGATACTTCTAATTCTGTATTTCCTAAGGTTCTATATTTCATCATCATCCTCCACATAGATTCTTATGTTTTCGGGTGTCATGATCTACCAATGATACAAGCTCATTGTCACCATCTTTTTACTGTAGACGCTTTCCCTAATATGACAACATCAATAATACAATATAGATTGACGTCTTGATGTTAAAATTGAATGATTGTCTGTTGGCCGCTATAAACAATTTGCTTTTGCCAATTTGAGAATTCACCATGTTCATTTGGTTGAACAATGGTTACTAATAAATCAAGGTTTTCTTGCATACCCGGATAGGAACCTTGACGTTCTTCAATGACAAGACGCTTATCCTTATCGTACCAACGGAATAAAATGGTCGCATATTGCCCCTGTTCGTAATTATAATTATCACCTTCGTCGTCATAGAAGAGGAATTCACCATCTTCGCCAGGGTAAATTTTGATTTCTAAAGGTTCTGTTGAAGTTTGGGATGTATATTGGATCGATGGACCAATAGGAATGATTGACCCAGCGCGAATATATAACGGCATTGTGGCTAGATCTGCTTTGGCTTCAATCCTTTGACCACCGTTAAATCGTTGCTCGGTCCAAAAATCATACCAATCGACACCAGCAGGTAAGTAAACAGAGCGTGTCTTAGGTACACCTTCGAGCTTCACAGATTCCCGATCATAATACATCGGCGTTGTTACAGGATTAACTAAAAAGGCTGGTCCAAACATAAATTGATCATCAATATCATAGACCTTTGGATCATGACGAAAATCAAAGGGTAAAGCTCTCATCATTGTATAACCATGATGGGTAATCCAGCCGACGATTGAATAAATGTAAGGTAGTAATCGATATCGTAGTTTAATATATTTTACAATCGTGTCATAGAATACCGTACCTGGTTCACCAAAGCGCCACACTTCTCGCGGCGTATCCGTTCCGTGGGAGCGAAACATCGGTAAAAATGTGCCATACTGTAACCAACGAACATACAGTTCCCGGTAACCTAAATCATGATAACCTTCATCATAATCCCCATCCCAGAACCATTGATCTTTTTTAGCCACAAAGAAACCACCGATATCTAAGGTCCAATATGGGTTCCCAGTTGCACAAAAGTTTAACCCCGCAGCAATTTGCTTTCGATATGTTTCCCAATTTGCTGAAATATCACCAGACCAAGTTATCGTTGCATATTTCTGTTGCCCGGCAAAAGCAGATCGAGTTAAGTTGATAACCCGTTTTTCATCTGTTGTCTGACGCTGACCCTCATAAATCCCTTTTGAATGGAGTAGTGAATATGCATTGATGTAACCTGGATCAAGATATTTTTTTGATTCTTCTGTGTTGATTCGCAGTCTTTCTTCAGGTTCTGGTTTAATTTCACCTTGCCAATCTGCTTCAAATGGTTCGGTACAATCACACCACCAGCCATCAACACCATGAGAAAACAATCCTTCATTCGTCTGCTGCCAATAGAGATCCCGTGCTTCTTCACGGAAGGCATCATATGTTGCTTGATTGCCAAGAAGAAAGCCTCTATTTTTCATCTCTATGTGGTTGGGACCATTATTCGTCATGATTGGCCAGATTGAAACCATCAGTTTTGCATGTAAATCATGAATATCCTGGGTCATTTGTGTCGGGTTAGGAAAACGTTCAGGATCAAAAGATTTCTGCCCCCATAAATCCCCTTCCCAAGACATCCAATCGAGAATAATAACATCCAATGGAATTTGACGTCGTCTATACTCCTTGACGATTGAAATCAATTCTTCTTGGGTTTTGTATCGTTCTTTTGATTGGACATAGCCAAATGCCCATTTAGGTAATAGAGGTACTTGACCTGTTAGGTGACGGTAGCCACTAACAATTTGATCGAACTCAGGACCGTAGATGAAATAATAATCCATTTCACTATCTACATCCGTCCAAATATATGAGCCATGAATATCGTCGTGGAATTTCATTAACGAATAACTATCGAAAAGTAGGCCATAACCTTTTGTTGAAACGAGAACTGGCACAACAGCTTTCATATTTTGTTGGTATAAGTATTGGTGCGTACCTCTTAAGTTGAATACACCTTCTTCATGTGAACCAAGACCATAGAGGGCTTCATCATCAGCAAATTCTAAGGCCAGCTTTGTTTGATATGCCTTCCGATCTATCACTTGTGTTGTGGGTACGGCCCTGACCCGAGCACCATCCGCATTTTGAGTACTTTCAATCTCGGTATCATCATCAAAAACTGATTTGGCTACTTCTACTGGCACAAGGGTTTTACCGCCACGCTTAGGTTCCTTGACTAACACTTGTCCTGAAGCATCCATATAGGTAAAGGCAGCGGTTGATTTATCAATGCGAATACTCACATTATTTGTTGCAAACAATAGATCATTACTTGTTTCGCTAATTGAAAAGGCTACTTCTTGTTGAGCATCTTGTTCAATCATCAGACTTTCTTTGGCAGTGAAGTTGTCTGCTAATGTATAACGAATGCGAATAATTGAATCGGTGTAGGGAATAATTTTCACATTCCCTTTTGTACACCTAAGTAATAAATGATCTTTACAATGGGTATACTCGATAACTTTCATATTCGGTTTCACTCCTAACCTCTGTGATTTTGTTCGGTCATGATTTGTGTGATGGACGATCGTTGCTTATCCATCGAAGTAGGTGTTTATCAAACATCGTGTGTTTCGGTATTCCTAATAAAAATCGCCCCTGTCTGTTATCGCTAACATTTTAATTCATTGAAAACTTTAGCACTTTACTTTACTCAACCGAATTTTTATGTTATCGCTAACATTTTTCGGTAAAAAAATATTTGCAAAGACAAAACATAGCTAACAATTTCCGAATTAGACGAATAAATAAGCATTAAATTAGATATTATGCTAAAATAGTTTCAAAACTGTTATCGGTAACATATTATCATTTGTTCAACATTTTGTCTAGTGATTATCCGATTTATGAATTATCGTTTTCCATACAATTAATGGTTTATACTTTTTTTAACGAGGAGGGTATGGTGTGACTACCATATACGAAGTAGCAAAACGGGCAAACGTATCAGCTATGACCGTGTCTCGAGTGATCAATAACCATAAATCCATCAGTCCTGAAACGAGGGAAAAAGTAATTAAAGCAATAAAAGAACTGGATTATATTCCTAATAATAATGCTAGAAGCTTAATCTCCAAGGATACGAAGTTACTAGGATTAATTATTACCGATATAACCAACCCTTTTTTTACAAATATTGCTCGGGGAGCAGAGGATAAAGCTAATGAAGAAGGGTATCAAGTCGTTTTTAGCAACTCTGATGAAAATATTGAAAAAGAATCTTCGTATATTCGATCAGTTATTTCAAGGGGAATAGATGGCCTATTATTTGCGCCAACGAATAACGATTCAATCAATAATGCAAAAACATTAAGAAAACACGAAATCCCATTCGTGTTAATTGACCGAGAAATTGAAGGCTTGGATGAAGATCTAGTCATAGCAGATAACCAACAATCAATTAATGATCTAATGGACTACTTAGTACAATTGGGTCATACTAAAATTGCTTTTGTTTCTGGACCAACGAATATCTCGAATACACGAGAAAGAAAACATGCCTACTTAAATTATGTAAAAGAAAATAATTTACACCAAGATCCATCCTGGATATATGATACGGGATTGATCGACATTAAGCTTGATGAGTTCGTACAAAAATTATTAGCTCTTCCATCTCCTAACAAGCCTACAGCTATCGTTGTGACAAACAATTTTATTTCAATTCAGCTTATCAGCATCCTAAATAAACATGGATTTAGCGTTCCGGATGATATATCAATTGTCTCCTTTGACGATCCTAGTTCCTTTCCGCTTCATAAATCTTTATTAACGATCATTAAACAACCGGCATATAAAATGGGCTACTTAGGCATGGAGCTATTAATCAATAAAATTGAAGGAAAAGAAGCAAGAGATAAGAAGAAATTCGTGCTTCCAACCGAGTTAAAGATCGGTGAATCAACAAGTTCACCAAAAGAATAACGAACTTCCATACAATGAATCGATAGCTTATTGTTTGGAATTCAAAAAAGAAGTCCCTAATTTCAATTAAGGACTTCTTTTTTTTATCTGAATTATGAACGGAACGGTAATAACTTTTCGTTGAGTTCTTTTGTATTTCCGTAAATTTCTTTATAAATGCTGAATAGTTCTTGATACTTCTTCACGTTTTCTGGGTTTGGCTGATAGCGTTGATCAATCGTTAGAAATGCATCAGCACAGGCTTGTAATGAATCGAACCAGCCACAACCATAGGCTGCTAGCATGGCTGCACCCATTCCTGGACCTTGTTCACTTGAAAGACGAATGATTTCAGCATTGAAGATATCGGCTTGGATTTGGAGCCAATCCTCATTCTTCGCGCCTCCACCAATTGAGACAATCGTATCGATCTTCTTACCATGTTCACGGAAGATTTCAATTGACTCATTTAGTGAAAAGGTAATGCCTTCAATTACGGCACGGGCAAAATGTTTTCTTTCGTGGGAACTATCCACGCCAATAAAACTAGCCCGAATCGCTGCGTCTGCATGGGGTGTCCGTTCACCTACAATATAAGGTGTAAATAACAGACCGTTAGATCCTGCAGGAACAGATCCGATATCTCTTAATAAATCATCATAGGATTCATCTTTAGCGAATACATCTTTAAACCAGGATAAGCTATACCCTGCAGCCAGTGTCACGCCCATTGTATAGAATACATCTGGTGCGCTGTGATTAAAGTAATGGACTTTTCCAGCAAAGTCTTTATCATCACTAGCTTCATAGGATAAGACAACCCCTGAAGTTCCAATACTACAGAGTGTCTTACCATCTTCTAAAATACCGGCACCAATTGCCCCACAAGCATTATCCGCTCCCCCAGCGAAAACACGGGTTGACGTAGCTAACCCTGTCTTTTCAGCTATATCAGCTGTGATTGTGCCTACTTCTTCATGGGAACCGACTAACGGTGGGCAAATACTTGGATCAAGATCCAGTAGCTCGCAAATTTCCTGACTCCATTCTTTCTTGCTTACATCTAGTAATAGGGTACCAGCAGCATCAGAGTACTCCATTTGCAAGGCACCAGTTAATTTATAACGGACATAGTCCTTCGGTAAGACAAAGGTTTTTGCCTTGGCGTATATTTCTGGTTCATGTTTTTTAACCCATAAAATTTTAGGAAGGGTAAAACCTTCTAGTGCAGGGTTTTTCGTAATCGAAAACAGACGTTCTTTTCCTACAATATCGTAGATGTCTTGGCACTCTTCAGTTGTGCGTGTGTCATTCCAAAGAATCGCATGGCGGAGAATTTCATTATTTTCATCTAGCAATACAAGACCATGCATTTGACCAGAAAAACTAATTCCTTCAATATCTTCTGGATCGCCATCAAAATCATTGACAAGATCAGACAGTGCTGCCACTGTCTGATCTACCCAATCATTCGGGTCTTGTTCACTATAACCCGATTTTTCTTGAATTAATGGATATGACTTTGATACTTCTTGGACGACATCACCATGTTGGTTGACAAGTAAAACTTTAACGGCACTTGTACCGAGATCAACACCAATTACATATTTCATGGTTACACCTCTTTTGTCGTCTTTAAAATCTTACTTTTCAGCAAAAGTTGTTAATAGATATTGGTTAATTGTTGCTTTAATTTTCTCTAATTGTCCTGAAGTCTGTTCGATTTCAGTTAATCCTAAAGCATGCTCTTCTAGCTTATGGAAATCAGTTTTTCCTTCAACGATATCTTTACCAATACCTTCTGTAAAGGTCTGATAACGCTCTTCAACATATTTGTCTAATACCTTGTCATCGATTAATCTTTGAGCAACTTTTAGACCTACTGCAAAGGCGTCCATTCCAGCAATGTGAGCGTGGAATAAATCTTCTGGCATAAATGAAGCTCTTCTTGTTTTCGCATCAAAGTTTAGTCCACCACTACCTAGACCACCGTTTTTCAGAATTTCATACATAGCTAAAGTTGTTGTCCATAAGTCAGTTGGGAACTCATCTGTATCCCAGCCAAGTAATGGATCTCCTTGGTTAGCGTCTACAGAACCGAGCATACCATTGATTCTTGCATAGTGAAGCTCATGTTCAAATGTATGTCCAGCTAATGTAGCGTGGTTTGCTTCAATGTTGAACTTGAAATGCTTATCTAGGTCATAAGCTTGTAAAAATGCATGACTTGTTGCTACGTCAAAGTCGTACTGATGTGTTGTTGGCTCTTTTGGTTTTGGCTCAATTAAGAACTGACCATCATAGCCAATTTCTTTCGCATAATCAATTGCCATATGATAGAAGCGTGCTAAGTTATCAAGCTCTAATTTCATATCTGTATTTAATAGGGTTTCGTATCCTTCACGTCCACCCCAGAATACATAGTTTTCTGCACCTAATTCTTTAGCTACTTCTAAGCCTTTTTTCACTTTAGCTGCTGCATAAGCAAATACATCAGCATTACTTGAAGTTGCTGCCCCATGAACGAAACGTGGGTTAGTAAAGTTGTTCACTGTGTTCCATAGTAGTTTTACTTTACTATCCTTCATATAATCTTTGATCATGGCAACAATTTCATCAATATTTTTGTTGGATTCTCTTAATGTGTCACCCTCTGGTGCAATATCCACATCGTGGAAGCAGAAGTATGGAACATCTAGTTTTTCAAAAAATTCAAAAGCAGCGTCTACACGAGCTTTTGCAAGATCCATACCACTATATTTATCCCATGGACGAATCATTGTCCCAGTTCCAAAAGGATCTGATCCATCTTCGGTAAATGTGTGCCAATATGCTACACCAAAACGTAAAATATCCTCCATTCTTTTACCGCCAACTACCTCATCTGGGTTATAGAACTTAAACGCAAATGGGTTCGTTGATGAAGGTCCTTCATATTTGATTTGACTTACATTTGGAAAATAACTCATGTAAAAAACCCTCCTATTTTTTTGATTATATTTAAACGAGTTTTCCTTTATTTTCAGCTCGTTTAAACTAGCAACAGGCAACATTTTTATGTAACTGTTTACAAGATAATTATATCACAAATGAATAGTTTGTCTATCAAATATACTAACTTTTTATTGGAAATCAGACGGTGATTGAATTTCCAGCAAGGAAAAACCTTGCTTAACTAGGAGGCATTTCAGCACATCCAAGGAACATTTAACAGTTGAAATTGATCAAATCCTATTTTATGTCATGTATGTAAAAATATACATTTGTATCACTCCAATAACACTGATACCAAAAAATATGATAAGCCATGGAAGATGAAACACGATGAATAGATAGATACTGATTAGAACAATTTGTAAAATCGTATGGGATGGATGGATCAGTCCATGATGAATACTAACGAGGATATATTGATACCATGGCAATTTGTAAGTTACTATCGTTGGAAAACAATATAGCCATAATAATCCCGTCAAGATCATAAAGAAAATCATCAGCCCATACAATAAAACTTTGCCGATTGGAGATTGCAAATAGGGGGCAATCGTCATATTTAAATAAATAATATAACTCATAAATAGCGCTATCCAGCCAATTTGATTCGAATTTTTAAAGTTTGCTCGATAATATTGGGTATATAAATTGAGTTTTACCTCATGTTCTTCACCCCGCACCCAACTTTTTGCAACAGCATATAGGGCGGCCGTAGACGGAAACAAACCAAAGATAATTGCGCCACGGAATATATAGATGATCCACAAAAAGTTCAATTTTAACAATTCCCATATCCAATAGGTCACATTTTGCAGCATTTGCAAGCTCGTTCCTCCAATGAGATAGATTATTTTCCATATTTTGGCGTAACAAATATCCCTATAGAAAGAAGGAGCAATTTTCTATAGGGATACCTCATAGACTTGATTAATGTTTAACTGCACCTTCAGTAATCCCCGCAATAAATTGCCGGTTAAAGATTAAGAAAACAATTAATATCGGGATGGTTGCCATAAATGTTCCAGCTAAAATCATTGGATAATCTACCGTATATGCCTCATGTAATGTTCTTAATGTAAGTTGAATCGTATGAACCCGTTCATCTTTTAACACGACCAATGGCCATAAGAAGTCATTCCATGCACCCATAAAAGTAATAATCCCTAGTGTGGCATAAGCTGGTCTAATCGCAGGAATAACAATGTTCCAATAGGTTCTAAAGTGACCACACCCGTCTATTTTCGCAGCATCCAGCAAATCATCAGTAATGGCACCTGAGATATATTGCCTCATAAAAAACACACCAAAAGCACTGACCATACCCGGGACAATTACTGCTTGTAACGTATCTACCCATCCTAATGTACTCATAATCATGAATGATGGAATCAGACCTAGTTGTGGTGGAACCATCATCGTCGCTAATAAAAAGACAAAGAAGAAATTACGACCTTTAAACGGAATTTTGGCAAAGGCAAAACCAGCTAATGAACAAAAGAATAGAACGAAAAATGTAATTGCCGCAGAAATAAATAACGAGTTAAAGATGGAACCGAAAAAATTCGTTCTCTCAAATACTTTCATAGCATTCTCGACAAAGGTTGATCCTGGAATAATCGCTGGTGGCATACGATTTACTTCGGAATTTGTATTAGATCCGATTACAAACATCCAATAAAAAGGGAATATAGACACGAGTGCGGTAATGGATAAAAAGATATAAAGAAAAAATCTTGGTAACTTTTTTTGTCCAACATTGTTCATGTTTAAAATCCCCCTTCTTATGACCTAATAATTCTCGTTAACAGCATATTAACGAGTGAAAATAGAATGATAATAAAGAACAAGATCCAGGCTACTGCGGCGGCATATCCGAATGAATACCTCGTAAATGCTTCCTCATATAAATAAAGCGTCATCGTTAAACCTTGGTTAACAGAGCCTTTTCCAAACAATAATGGTTCGGTAAATATTTGCATGCCACCAATAGTAGACAAAATAACGGTAAATAATATTATTGGCCTCATCATTGGTACGGTAATATATAAAAATTGTTGTCTTGTTGAAGCCCCATCTATTGTAGCTGCTTCATAAAGATCTTTAGAAATCCCTTGTAGACCAGATAAATAAATAATCGTATTATAGCCTACCCATCGCCACATAATCATCACTGAGATAGCCACTTGCGTACCAATTCTTGTCCCACTCCAATCAATCGGGTTAAGACCAAATAGCTCGAGGAAATAGTTAATGACGCCGTAATTTGTCCCAAACATGGAGGAAAAAACAATTGCTACAGCTACAATTGAAGTAATATTAGGCATAAAAACGGCTAGCCTAAAAATACCTTTCCCTTTTAAAAACGCCATATTTAAAATAAACGCTAAAATCAATGCCAAAATTAATTGGGGGACAGTCGACATAAACCAGATTTTAAACGTATTGGTCACTGATAACCAAAACAACGGATCATTTGTAAACAAAAGTTTGTAATTATCAAAACCGATAAATTGTTTCTCACCTAACATACTCCAACGGTAAAATGACATAACAATCGTAAAGGCAAGGGGGAATAAACCAAAAACAGCAAAAATAATATAGAAAGGTGAAATAAATAAGAGACCGGAAATATTATTGGATCGTTGTAAATGATAGGCCCGGTATTTCTTTTCTTTTATTTGTTCCTTTCTTTCCAAATCTATTAATCCCATAATACAACCCCCATTTATTGATGTTGGGAAATGATCTCAGAAACAAAATTTGTCTCTGAGATCATCTACTTTATGAATATGAATTTAACTACTGTCGGTCAAGTTGACGTTTTACTTCTTCAACAGCTGTATTCCAAGCTTCATCAGCCTCTGCTTCACCATCAACAACAGACATGATAGCATCACCCAAAATGTCATTAATGGTACTCGTCATTGGTGAGCGGTATACATATTCAACACGTAGGGCTGCTTCACCGAACATTGTGCCTAAGTCATCCCGGTTAAAGAAATCATCCGAGTAATTTTGTACTTCCTCATTGTCATAGATCGATGGTGTTGCTGGGAAATTACCGTGCATCTTAAAGATCTCTAATTGTTGCTCTGGTGCTAATAACCATGAGATAAAGTCATAGGCTTCCTGAGGGTAGTCACTTTGTGCTGGTACTGTCAACAATGATCCACCCCAGTTTCCAGATGCCTCTGGAATTTGGGTAACATTCCAAAGTCCTGCCGTATCTGGTGCATTATCTTTAATTTGTTGCAACATCCAAGGGGGTAAAAAGACCGTTGCAAAATCACCTCTAGCTAAGGCTGCACCCCATTCTGTCGTCTCACGATCAATTCCTGCTTGGACGTCTAAGTTATTAATCGTAATATCCCAAGCTTTTAAGATTTGCTCACTACTTTCAAGAATTAAATTACCGTCATCGTCAAAGTATTGAGCTTCTGCTTGTTCCCTAATAACTCTGAATAAATCTGGTCCAGCATTATACATGTGACTATCGGTTGCTTGCGTTAACTGTCTACCTGCTTCAATATAGGCATCCCACGTCGATAATAATTGGGCAACTTCATCAGGATCAGTTGGTAATCCTGCTTGCTCAAAGATGTCCATTCGATAAGCCATCGCCATTGGACCAACATCTGTTGGTATTCCTAACACAAAGCCTTCTTCATTTGTGGCTTCTCGCCATCTCCATTCGAGATAGTCACCAGCAATATCATTGGCACCATACTCTGCTAAATCATGGAATTGCTGGCTATTTTCCTTAAAACGTTCAATATAATCGGATTCAACAATCGCTATATCAGGCGCACCTGATCCGGCTGCTAATGCAGTGATTAAATTATTATGATGGTCACTGTATTCTGCATCTTGAATCTTAATCTTGATGTTAGGGTTATCTTCTTGATATTTTTCTATTTGTTCTTCTAACCCTGTTCCTGAGAACAACCACATGGTTAATTCTATTTCGTCAGATTTGCCGCCTGATTTCCCAGCACAAGCAACAAGTGCAACTGACATACAAAGCAACAATACTAAATACCCCAATCTCTTCAACACCAACATCGACCTCCCTAATAAGGAAAAATTTAATCTTTATGCAACCGCGTCACCCAATATATGGCGAAGCGTTTACATTTGGTTTCATTATACATGCACTAACTTCGTTTGTCTACTGGACGAATAAAGAAATTTAATTTAATTGGGAATTTTCCAAAAATATAGATGGCAATTAGACTTGTTTTATCTGAGAATTATCTTTATTCTTTTAAAGAACGAACAATTATGGTATTTTATTAAGAAAATGCTTTAAAGTTCATTCATAACTTATCTATCATAGTAATCTAGGACTTAAAATAGAAAAGAGATGAATCAAATGAAAATCAGCTCAAATCAAACGTGGAATCAACATGTTGTCAAAGAGGGAAATAAAGCGCTTGTATTAGAAACGATTCAAAATCACTCGCCCATTTCTCGAGCATCCATTGCTAATCAAACGGGATTAAACAAAGGGACTGTATCATCTTTGGTAAGTGAATTAATAGATGACCATTTAATCTATGAATCTGGCCCCGGTAAATCAAGTGGCGGGCGAAGACCAGTTATGCTCTTGTTTAATAAAGTTGCTGGTTATACAATCGGTATTGATTTAGGGGTTAATTACATACTTGGTGTACTGACAAATTTAAATGGTGAAATTTGCGAAGAAAGATTTGTTAAATTTACCGATCTTACATATCAGGAAATATTGAAAAAACTATATTACATGATTGATTATTTAACCGCTAAAGCACCATCAAGCCCCTATGGTATTGTCGGCATTGGTGTTGGAGTACCGGGTGTCGTTGATAAACAAGGCAACATTCTTCTAGCGCCGAATCTCGGCTGGAAAAACATTAACTTGCATGATGCGCTTAAAAACAAGTACGAAACCCCTGTCATTATTGAAAATGAAGCAAATGCCGGTGCATATGGTGAAAAAATTTTTGGTGCAGGTGTTAATGACCAAGATATCATTTATATCAGTGCTGGTATTGGAATCGGTGTTGGTTTGATATTAAATGGTTCGCTCTATCAAGGCCAGCATGGTTTTTCTGGTGAATTAGGACATATGACAATTAAAGTTGATGGTGAGAAATGCCGTTGTGGCAACAATGGATGTTGGGAGTTATATGCATCTGAACAAGCGCTAATCAACCAAGCTGAACAGTTGGGATTATCTTTACCAACTTCAAGGGAATATTCTTTAGAACATTTATGTAAACTAGCTGAACAGGGAGATGAAGACACGTTAAAGTTGTTTAACCAAATTGGTGAATACTTAGGAGTAGGGATTAATAATATTGTAAATACATTCAATCCTGAACTCGTGATTATCGGTAATCGGATGGCAAAGACGAGAGAATGGATTGAAACAGCTCTTAATGAAAAGGTAAAGCGCCAATCTTTATCCTTTCAACAAAACGATTTAAGAATTACTTTTTCAAAGCTATCAACTTATTCTACTGCATTAGGTGTTGCAGCATTTTCAATTCGTCGCTTTCTAAGAGGAAGCATTCAACAAAAAGTTGTTGTTTAACGATCGGTTAGTGGGACCAAGCCCACTAACCTTTTTTAATTTATTGGCATCACTAGTTTGTATGAGCATTATTTATCCCTTTAGACACCTGAATAGGCTAAAAATCCTCCATCTACCGGAACGGTAATCCCCGTAACGAAACTAGAGGCATTTTCATCGACTAACCAGAGTAACGTTCCTAACAAATCCTCTGGCTTGCCAAATCGTTTCATTGGTGTTTGGGACATGATTTTATGAGATCTCTCTGTCAAGGAGCCATCTTCATTCGTCAATAGTTGGCGGTTTTGTTCGGTTAGGAAAAAACCAGGTGCAATTGCATTCACACGAATACCCACATCAGCAAAATGAACGGCTAGCCATTGCGTAATGTTATTAATCCCAGCTTTGGCAGCACTATATGCAGGCACTTTTGTCATTGGTGAATAGGCACTCATTGAAGAAATATTGATGATCGTTGCACCTTTTTTATTGATCATTTTATTAGAAAAAATTTGCGTTGGAATAATTGTACCTAATAAGTTCAAATTTAATACAAATTGAAAACCTTCTGCCGTCATATCAAAAAACGTTTGTAGTCCTTCTTGGTCTATATCCTCTAGTTGTAATGTTTCCTTTGTCGTTGTTCCTTCAGGATGATTACCGCCAGCGCCATTGATTAAAATATCACAGTCGCCAAGTTCCTCAGAAACAATTTTTTCAGCTGCTTTTACGCTTTCTACATCTAAAACATCACAGGAGACAGCAATTGCTGTTCCTCCAGCATTTACAATATCTTCTTTTACTGCTTCACCTTTACTTAATGTGCGATTTAGAATAGCAACTTTTGCGCCTTGTCTGCCTAATTCCCGTGCCATCGCACCGCATAAGACACCACTACCACCTGTAATCACTACAACTTTGTCTTTAATACTTTCGTGTATTGGCAACATTTTCATACTCCTCCCTATCTCTATCTCGTTGTAGAGTATCCCATATTCCCCATAAATACATAATCCCCATCCCCCGATCATAGAGGCCATAACCTGGACGACATTCTTCATCCCAAATATGGCGACCATGATCAGGGCGAACATAGCCAGTAAAGTTGACCTCATGGTACGCTTTTACAATTGCATAAATATCGACTGTCCCATCTGAAGTTCGGTGGGATGTTTCGATGAAACTACCATTATCATAAACAAGCACATTACGAATATGAGCAAAATGAATGCGATCCGCAAACTCTCTAATTATTTCAGGAATATCAATGTTTGGATTAGAGCCTAATGAACCACTACATAATGTTAAACCGTTGTTTGGATGATCAACCAGATTTAATAATCTTTGGATGTTTTCTTTATGCGTAATGATCCTTGGTAAACCAAACACAGACCAAGGTGGATCATCCGGATGAATCGCCATTTTAATACCATGTTCTGCAGCAACGGGAATGACTCTTTCTAAAAAGTACTGCAAATTATCCCATAAGTCCTCTTCTGTTACATTTTCATATTGTTTAAATAAATCGGTTAAATAGGCTAAACGTTCAGGTTCCCAACCCGGCATGGTAAAATCGTTATCATGGGAAATCATTTTTACTAGATTATTTGGATCCATATTCTCAAGCATTTGTCTGTCATAATACATCGCCGTTGATCCATCAGGTAGGGCTTTAAATAAATCCGTACGAATCCAATCAAATACAGGCATAAAATTGTAACATATTACTTTCACACCTACAGTAGCCAAATTTTTTATCGTTTGCAAATAATTTTCGATATATTTATCCCTAGTAGGCAGACCTAACTTAATGTCTTCATGGACATTGACACTTTCTACAACATCAATGTGAAATCCTGCTTCATCGGCCTGTTGTTTTACTTTTCTAATGTCTTCTAACGGCCAAACTTCCCCCGCAGGTAAATGATGAAGCGCCCAAACAATCCCCTCTACCCCCGGAATTTGCTTGATATGTTTTAATGAAATTGTATCGTTATCTTCTCCGAACCAACGAAAAACCATTTTCATGATGATGCATCCACCCCTCTAATTGCTAATACCTGTTTAATTGGTGTATTTGTTGATAGATGATTTGACGCTACCCTCTTGTCAACATACTTCTCATTCAACTTAGCCTATGCTCAGTTTACATTAACTGTGGATAAATTTCCTAGCTATATGTAGGCCTAGTTAAGTTAGGAATGAAAGTATCTTGATACTCAGTTCTCAGTTTCATCATAGAATCATAGTTAAGAAGCTTATTGGAGATGAGATATTAAATCAGGGTATATTGTTGATGAATGAGCATTTATTGTAGTGATATGTTCCAATTGCATTTTCAATGTTCGATGTTTTAAACAACAGAATAAAAGTATTATCTCGTTTAATATCATCACAGTACATTTGTGGTCTCTATGTAATTAGAAAAATTCACTCCGTCATCGGCAACTAGTTGCACTGGAGTGAATATGTTCTAAGGTTATATCAAATTAAAAATCTACAATCTTCCAGAATGAATCTTTAGGTTGATGTTTTTCATCGAATACGAAAGGCCAATTCTTTCTACCTCTAACTGGGAAATCATCTAGCCAAGTATAATCATCGGCTACACCCCAAAATGTGATGGAATCAATTACATCAGAGTATTCTCGGAAAATCTTGAAAAATCCTTCATATCGTTCCGCTTGTAGGGCTAACATTTCTTCAGTTGGCTCGGTTAAATCTGTTCGACGATCACCAAATTCAAAGACTGATACATCCATTTCTGTGATATGGATTCTCAAGCCTAAAGATGCATATTTTTCTATAGCTTGTTTAATTAAATCATTAGACGGATCATAGAGGTTCCAATGGGCTTGTAGACCAACGCCATGAATAGGAATATCGCGATCTATGAGTCCTTTAACAAGTTTGTAAATTTTATCCCGCTTTAATGGGTGGGATTCATTATAATCGTTATAAAATAATTGGGCATCTGGATCGGCTTCATGAGCGAATTTAAACGCTTGATCAATAAAGTCGTCCCCAATGATTTCTGTCCATGGTGATTTTCTTAATAATTCTTCACCTTCATCAGCAATGACTTCATTCGTAACGTCCCAGCAATATATTTTGCCTCGGTATCTTTCCATCACTGTATGAATATGTGTTTTCATACGTTCTAACAATGTTTCACGATCTACAGGTGTTCCGTCCTTATTTACAAACAACCAGTCTGAATTTTGATTATGCCAAACTAATGTATGTCCGCGAACCTTCATGTTGTTTTCTTGTGCATAATTAACGAGCTGATCCGTATACTCAAAATTAAATTTACCTTCTTCTGGTTGTAATGCTTCAAACTTCATTTCATTTTCAGCGGTAATACTATTAAAATGCTTGGTCAATAATTCATCGTAATTCTTATAGTTTGGCGCGACAGCAGCACCTATATCGAAATAATCTTGATAAACTTCTTTTAGTGAAGGGATATTACGTTTTTCTATATCTTTAACCATCTATATCATGTTCCTCCTAAAATGCATTTATCAAATACCTCAGCATAAAATGATTATTTTACACTTCCTAACGTTAGACCGTGAACAAAGTATTTCTGTAAGAATGGATAGACACAGATAATCGGAACACTAGCAACAATTGTCATCGTTGCTCTAACAGAAACCGGTGTTACGGTATTAGCTGATGCAACTTGACCACTTGCGTGTATAGCTGCAGTCGAACGCGAGGACATCGAAGCGTTAGAGTTTTGCAGTAATTTCATCAGTTCATACTGTAATGTACTTAACTCAACTTTACTTGAGTTATAAATAAATACATCAAACCAAGAGTTCCACTGACCTACTGCCACGAATAGTGATACGGTGGCCAACACAGGTAATGATAATGGCAGTACGATTTTGAAAAATACTGTAAAATCTCCAGCTCCATCAATTTTGGCAGATTCGAACAAGCTCTGTGGTAATCCTTCAATAAATGAACGAATAACAATTAAGTTAAATACACCAATTACACCAGGTAAAATATATACCCAAAACGTACCGATTAAACCTAAGTTTCTCATTAACAAGAATTCAGGAATTAATCCACCGTGCATATACATCGTTAACACAAAAATCAAAGTAATTGAGCGACGTAAGACAAATTCTTGCCGGCTAATAGCGTATGCTACCATGGCAGTGGCAAGTAATGAAGTAGCCGTCCCGATCACAGTTCTTA
>CALAMD010000068.1 GCA_937925695.1 uncultured Bacillaceae bacterium
TGTGAAGCTTGCTTGGAGGCAGGTGGCGTTGCCGGATTTTGGTGTGCCAGAGGCCATACCGGTTATTCCAAAAAGCATTTATGAAGAGAGGTGTAATCGATTATATGAACGTGCTGATTGTGATTGGGTCGTCGTTTACGGGGATCGAGAACATTTTGCGAATACTCATTATTTGACTGAATTTGATCCGCGTTTTGAGGAAGCACTTGTCGTGTTGGGGCCTGACCAACAGCGATTTGTCATTGTCGGCAATGAAGGATATATGTATCAAAGCGTGATTCAACCTGAAGCTGAGGTTGTTTTATGCCAGACCTTTAGTTTGATGGGCCAAGATCGAAGCAGATCCCCTAGCTTAGCAACTATTTTACAAAATATCGGGATGAAAAAAGGCGAGAGCGTGGGATTGTGTGGCTGGAAGTATTTAGAAGGCACGGAAAAAGAAAATTTTGCCGGTTATTTTGTGCCAACTTTTGTGGTTGAAAGCATTCAGTCTACTATTGGTGGACCTGAGGGAATAAAGGATATTTCCGCCATTCTCATGCATCCGACTACAGGGCTTCGGGTTCATAACGAGATTGAACAACTTGCTGTCTTCGAGTGGGCTGCCAGTCGCGTTTCAGCCGCGTTAGCTAGAATCGTTCAGGCTATGAAGCCAGGGATGAGTGAGTTAGAAGCTGTAGCCAAGATGAAGTATGCTGGTGAGCCACTCACGACCCATGTTATGTTTGCGACAAATAAAGGTCATATTACCGGATTACGAAGTCCAAGTGCCAAAGTGATCGAGGAAGGGGACGGGATCTTTACCGCTTTTGGCTATCGAGGTGGTTTAAGTGCACGAGGTGGATTAGTTGCTAAAGAAAATGAAGCATTTATTGAAAAATGGGCAAAGCCATATTACCGCAGTATTGTTGCTTGGTATGAAGCCGTTTCGGTAGGTGTTAGTGGTGGGGAAATTTATGACCATATTTGTGACGTATTGAAGGAAGGTGATTTACGACCAGCGCTGAATCCAGGACATTTGACGAGTGCTGATGAGTGGTTGCACACATCCTTTAGACCGAATAGTCATGAAAAAATTACTTCTGGCATGGCCGTCCAATGCGATATTATTCCTGCGCCAATGCCTGAAGGAATAAATTTAAATTGTGAAGATACGGTTGTTATTGCTGATGAGGCTTTAAGAAAGGAAATCGCTGAAAGATATCCCGAAATGTGGGAACGAATTGAACTGCGACAAAATTTTATGCGGGATGAACTTGGTATTGACGTTAGCCATGATATTTTGCCATTTTCATCAACACCAGCCTATTATGCGCCATTATTTTTATCATCGGATTATGTATTAACGGTTAAGTAAGAAAATTAAGGTTGGTTGAGCAGTAGAAATCTCATGAATGGATCAATTTTAACAGGATCGATTATATGGCGGACATAAGTCGGTAGGACAAAAGGTATCTGAAAAGGTGATCCCGGCGGGCCTTACTTTGTGCATCTGCCATGGTGAACCTTTAGACCGACATGATCCACATAAGGCGGTAGAACCTAATAAATAGATTTTAAACGTGGGATGGTTTCGAACCAAGATGGGTTTAGCTAAACCTTTCAACTTGATTATGGGACACTCATCCCATGAATGATCTAGGAGGCATATAAATGCGATTTTTTAATAAAAAATGGTTTGTATTCATGGCTGTTTTAATACTTTCAGTCATGGCGGCGTGTGGTCAAGATGCGATCAATACGAACACAAATACTCCTTCAAATACGAATGAAAATACAAGTACGAACACGGATTCAAACAACAACACAAATGACCAAGATAAAGCTGAAGACGTACAACTTAAGATTGGTTTATCGGTAGTCGATTTAAGTTTGGAACGTTGGCAACATGATCGGGATATTTTTATTGAACGGGCAGAGGAACTAGGAGCAGAGGTTATCACCCAATCAGCTGATGGTGACGCGGATAAGCAGTTATCGACGATACAAAATATGTTGTCCCAAGGCATTGACGCCCTTGTGATTATTGCTGCGAATTCAGATGCATTAGCACCGGTCGTTGAGCAAGCGAATGAACAAAACGTGCCTGTTATTGCCCATGACCGATTAATCAACAATGCTGATATTGCTGCCTATGTTTCTTTTGACAATGTTGGTGTCGGCGAAATGCAAGCCCAATATATCGTGGACCAAGTGCCTACAGGAAAATATTTTCTCCTCGGTGGTGAACCTAGTGACCATACGGCTCATATGTTTCGCCAAGGGCAAATGAATATTTTAGAGCCATTAATCGAAGCCGGGGATATTGAAATTGTCGGTGATCAATGGGCTGAATCCTATAGTGCAGAAGCCGCATTATCCCATGTTGAGAATGCATTGACAGCAAACAATAACGATATTGATGCCATTGTTGCTGTTAATGATAGTACGGCTGGCGGTGCAGTACAAGCATTGGTAGCCCAAAATTTAGCGGGAGAAGTAGTGATTTCTGGTCAAGATGCTGACCTGGCAGCAGTGCAGCGAATTGCAGAGGGTACCCAATCCATGACAGTGTACAAACCAATTAAGAATATTGCCACGACAAGTGCCGAGCTTGCGGTACGTTTAGCGAAAGGGGAAGATGTGTCAGGCGAAGCGACGGAATCAATTGATAATGGCTTTAAAGAGGTCCCTTTCTTCCAATTAACTCCGATTAGTGTGGATAAAGATAATTTGATCGACACGGTGATTGCTGATGGTTTTCAGTCATATGATGATGTTTATAAAAATATTCCTGAAGATGAACGCCCACCAAAACCATAAGGTTATCGGATTTTGGTGAATAGGGTGAGTGGGTTGGTCTGAAGTAGTAAGAAGGTCTTATGAAATAACTAAAATTTTGGTGAGTAGGGTGAGTGGGTTAGTGGCGTGAGGTCGCTCTGGATCTAGAGAGAGGATGCCTGGGGGACCGTGCTTCAAACCCACCTTTAATCACCCGCCAACTTATTAGCTCCTAATCAGAGCACTGGAGTTACGACATTATGTACATCTTTAA
>CALAMD010000069.1 GCA_937925695.1 uncultured Bacillaceae bacterium
TATAATTCTTGGATGCCAAATAAGCTAGTTTGTCGTATAATGGTCATAGGAAGTATTCATCCGATCTTTAAGATAGTTTTTACACAACTACTATTATACAAGGTTTGGGGAGGTACTTCTTTTTTGACACTTCAAATCCCTTGTCCTGTAAGGGCTAGGAATTATGAAGTTCACTCATGTTTATAATAAATATTAATTTTATACTTAATTATTTTCACACCTTGTGATAACATTATTTTAATTAGATGCTTTTTTATAATCGGCACATGCCGATTTCTTTATATATATTTTGCTCTTATTAACAGATTATTTTATCTCTATCACAAAAGGAGATTGGGTGTTTTATGAATAATCATGAAAGTCAGATCCGTGAATATGTCGATAAAGTTTTCAAAAAAGTTAAACATAAAGATCCTCATGAAACAGAATTTCATCAGGCTGTTAAAATTTTATTTGATTCTCTTATCCCTGTTCTTGTGAAAAATCCAACATATATGGAAAAAGGTATTCTAGAACAATTAGTAGAACCTGAACGACTCATTACCTTTCGAGTACCGTGGGTTGATGATGAGGGAAAAGTGCAAGTAAATCGAGGCTATCGTGTCCAATACAATAGTGCGATTGGCCCCTATAAGGGCGGCCTACGCTTTCATCCATCGGTGAATACAAGTATTATTAAATTTTTAGGTTTTCAACAAACGATTAAAAATGCCCTTACTGGACAGCCCATTGGTGGCGGTAAAGGGGGAGCTGATTTCGATCCGAAGGGAAAATCTGATTTAGAAATCATGCGTTTTTGCCAAAGCTATATGACCGAACTCGCTAAATATATTGGCCCTGACTTAGATGTTCCTGCTGGTGATATCGGAGTTGGCGCAAGAGAAATTGGTTATTTATTTGGTCAATATAAACGAATTCGTGGTCAATTTGAGGCAGGTGTCTTAACTGGGAAAGGCTTAACATATGGTGGAAGCCTCGGGCGAACAGAAGCTACCGGATATGGTGTTATTTACTTTGTTCAAGAGATGCTAAAAGACAAAGGACTTTCTCTAAAGGATAGTACTGTGATTATTTCTGGTTCAGGTAATGTTTCTATTTATGCGATGGAAAAAGCGATTAAACTTGGTGCTAAAGTTGTCGCTTGTAGTGATTCGAACGGATATGTTTACGATAAAAATGGTTTGAGTTTAAAGACAGTCAAACGAATCAAGCGTGACCAAACCCGACGCATTCGTGAATATGTTGAGATCCATCCTGAAGCAGAGTACTTTGAAAAGTCCTCTGATATTTGGACAGTCCCTTGTGATATTGCCCTACCTTGTGCAACACAAAATGAAATTGATGCCGAAGCTGCCCAAGCCTTAGTTGATAACGGTGTGAAGGTCGTTGCCGAAGGAGCAAACATGCCATCAACAATTGAGGCAATAAATATCTTTTTGGAAAATAATATTCTATTTGGACCAGCACAAGCCGTCAATGCTGGAGGCGTAGCTGTCTCTTCATTAGAAATGGCCCAAAATAGTGCACGAATGTCATGGTCCTTTGAAAAAATTGATAGTGAACTTCATAAAATTATTAAAAACATTTATCAAAATTGTGTCAGAGAAGCAGAGGAACATGGGCATTCTGGTAATCTCGTATTAGGAGCTAGTATTTCAGGTTTCAAAAGAATTGCTGATACGATGATCGCCCATGGAGTTATTTAAGGAAGTTAGCAGCACGGTGAGCTAACATTCAGGATAAATGATTTTTATCTCCCGGAATGAAGGGTGAGTAAGTGTGGATACATTTGTCGATATACTAAAACAGGCTCAATATCCGATTGTTTACACAGGCGCAGGTATGTCAACTGAAAGTGGCATACCTGATTTTCGCTCGTCACAAGGGCTATGGAAAAAATATGATCCAGAACAAATCGCATCCATTCATGCTTTACAAAACAATCCAAAGGAATTTACTCAGTTTTACCAGATGCGATTAGCAACCATTAACAAATACAAACCACACGAAGGACACTACATATTAGCCCAATGGGAAAAAAGCGGTTTGATTAAAGGCATTATTACCCAAAATGTCGATGGTTTTCATCATGATGCCGGAAGCAACCATGTGATTGAACTTCACGGTACGCTACGCTCATTCCATTGTCATGGCTGTCACCGATCCGTATCACCTGATGCCTTTTTAGCTGGTAAAGTATCATGTTCAAATTGTGGTAATGTGATTAGACCGAATCTCGTTTTATTTGGTGAAATGTTACCTGAGGATGCTTTTATCACAGCAGAAAAAGAGACGATGCGTGCAGACTTGTTCATCGTCCTTGGTTCATCTCTTAGGGTTTCTCCTGCCAATATCTTTCCTCTACAAGCAAAAGAAAATAATGCTAAATTAATTATTGTTAATCATGACCCCACACCTTATGATGCATATGCTGACCTCGTCATCCAGGATCGTAGTATTAAGGAAGTTCTAACTGCCGTCGATCGGGTATTTACTTAAACCTTCTGATATATAAAGTACAAAATTAAAGCGCAGGATCTTTATCCTGCGCGTTAACCTAATACTGATCGATCATCTTCAAATTGAACTCCACGTCTTTTTCGGAATTCTTCTAGTAAATCATTAATCGTTAAATGTTGTTTCTCTGTTCCTTCAACATCAAAAATAATTTCTCCCGCATCCATCATAAACAGCCGATCACCCAAATCTAATGCCTGTTGCATATTATGAGTTACCATTAAGGTCGTTAATTCAAATTTTCTAACAATCTCTTCTGTTAGTTTAGTGACGAGTTCTGCTCTAGATGGATCAAGGGCTGCCGTATGTTCATCAAGTAAAAGAATGTCTGGCTCAGTAAAAGTAGCCATCAACAATGACAAGGCTTGTCGTTCACCACCTGAAAGTAAACCTACTTTAGCATTTAATCGATCTTCTAACCCTAAATTTAACGTAGCTAAATATTCTTTAAATAACTCTTTACGCTTTTTCGTAACTCCTAATTTGAGCTTGCGCTTTTTATTTCGCGCATAGGCCATAGCTAAATTTTCTTCAATCGTCATCGAAGGCGCTGTTCCCGCCATTGGATCTTGGAAAACTCTACCTATATAAGCCGCTCGTTTATATTCTGGTAAAAAAGTGACTTGCCTTTTATTAATGTACACATCACCGATATCTGGTGTTAAAACACCGGAGATGACATTCATTAAGGTGGACTTTCCTGCTCCATTCCCACCAATAACGGTAACAAATTCACCTTCAGCTAATTCTAAATTAATGTTATTCAATGCTTTTTTCTCATCTAAGGTTCCTTCGTTAAAGGTAACTGATATATCGAGTAGTTGTAACACGTCATACCCCCTCAGCTTTCTTTTGTTGTGCTAAAGCTTCTCGCTTTTTCAATCGACGTGCTTTTTCTCGACGTCCCTGAATATACATCGGTGTTACTAATGCAATAATAACCAATACCGCTGTTATTAGTCTCATATCCCCGGTCTCTAAGAAATTAGCACGTAAGGCAATGACGACAACGATCCGATAAATTATCGCCCCACTAATTACTGCTAACGTTGTGCGGGCAATTGTTTTTGTACCAAACAAGGCCTCACCAATAATGACCGACGCAAGACCGATGATGATCAGTCCGATTCCTGCCCCAATATCAGCAAAACCACTGTACTGAGCAATTAACGCCCCAGACAAGGCTACAAGTCCATTAGATAGGCCAATCCCAATGATGATTAAGGTGTCTGTATTAGCTGAAAAGCTTCTAATCATCTGTTTGTTATCACCGGTGGCTCTTAGGGCTAAACCAACTTCGGTTTTTAAATAGTAATCTACTAAAATTTTTATGATGGCAACAACAATGATCATCGCAAAGACAATCGCCCAAGTAGAAGGAGTCCGTGCAAAACCGATCGCTGCAAGTAAGCCATTTAAGGCTTGGTCAATACCCGTTTTTTCCCAAAGGGACTGTAATTGCACCCATACGGTTGACACATTTCTTAAGGAAATATTCGGTGTCCCCATAATACGTAAATTAATGGAATATAAGGCAATCATCATCAAGATCCCTGATAGTAACGGATTAATCTTGCCTTTTGTATGTAAAATACCTGTTATACAACCAGCAATAAAGCCAGCTAATGCCCCTAATAGGGTAGCCAAAATAGCAGGGACCCCATTTAACATACCAATGGCTGCTACAGCAGCCCCTGTCACAAAACTTCCATCAACAGTTAGATCGGGAAAGTCTAGGACTCTAAATGAAAAATACACGCCTAACGCCATAATTGCATAGATAATACCAGATTCAATAGCGCCAAAAACTGAGATAAACATATCCGCCCTCCATTTCCCAAGGTTAAATTCATAAGTTGCTTAATCAAATGATAAATTATAAATAATCCAGGCCTAAGCCTGGATTATTGAGCTTGTTTTTCTTTTTTATCTCATAACTTATTCAATAATTTCCGCGATGTCATCCCATTCATCTTGCCATGCGATATTTTGCTCTTCGGCAGCCTTTTTGTTAATAAATAATTGCATATCAGCAGGATACTCTGGTGGGATATCCTTCGTCGTTTTGTCACCGGATAAGATTTCAGCAGCCATTTCGCCACTGCGATAACCAATACTATAGTAATCAATACCAAAGGTTGCAAAACCACCTAATTGAAGTGAATCTGGTTCACCGACCATTAATGGCAAATCAAATTCATTCGCTACCTCAACAACACTATCCAGAGCGGAGACAACGGTGTTATCCGTTATGATATAAAGAACATCCGCTTCACCTACTAGTGAGGTGGCTGCTTGATGAACTTCAGATGAATTCGCAACCGTTCTTTCTACCGTGCTTAGGCTTGTTTGTGCCACCGCCTCATTCACAGCATCAATTTGAACGACAGAATTTTGTTCCCCAGCATTATAAACTAAACCAACAGTAGAACCTGGAAAATAATCATCGATAAACTCTACTGTTTTTGCGATCGATTCCGGATGCAAATCAACCACGCCAGTAATATGTTCACTAGCCTGATCCATCGACTCTACAAGTTCTGCTTCCACCGCATCTGTGACAGAAGTAAATACGACTGGAATACCACTACCTTCTGCTTCTTGCAGAGCAGCTTGGGCACTTGGTGTAGCATTGGCGAAAATTAAATCAACATCATCGGCCACAAAATTTTGCGCAATAGGATTGACATTGTTAAAATCACCTTGAGCACTTTGGAAATCAAATTCAACCTCTAACCCTGCATCTTCCAGTGCTTGTTGAAAACCACGATAGGCTTCATCTAGCGATGGGTGCTCAACGAATTGACTCACACCTATTTTCTTAACCGATCCATCGCCTCCACATGCTGCAAGTAGCAACACAATCCCACAAAATAAAATAAATATGAGACCCTTTGATAATCTTTGCATTCTCTTCCCCCTAATCCTTTCATATGTTTGTTAGTTTGCTAACATAACAAGGATTATTAATTGAATAGTTTGTCAATTTAGATATTATTTTTTCCTTTACTATGTTAGCGCAATGAAGAATTATAATGTTTATTTTAACATTTATCTGAAAATAAAGCATCTGAATTTCACTAGAAAATTGAATTAATAGATAGTTGAATTAATCCCATAATTCATTATTTTAAAAATAAACAAAAATACAGAATAATTATTTCATCAAAAAATTTCATTTTTGTGTTCCATTCGGCTACACTTGCTTTCCTCAATTTTCTTTTCATATAAAGGTATGTTAGCTTCTTTTTCAGCCTGTTCTTTTAGCCATTGTTCACGCTCAGCTTTTGATTTCCTTCCACGTTTCTTTGGTTCAGCCTTCGGCTTCACTTTTTTGTTGGTGCTTGATCACGTGCTTCAAAGTGAGTAGCATCAATAGCGGCTGTGTCATCTATAATAAATCCCTCTTGAATCGCTTGAAGAATAAGCTTTTCTTTCACTTCATCTAAAACGTTAGATACGCTAAGTTGTGTAACTAGCCTTGAATAAGAGGACTCCGATGGAATGATATCAGACACACGGAATCCACAATTTAATTTAAATGTGATATCCTCATTCAGCCGCTTAACTAAATCTTTTATAGTTGGTATACGTTTGACATAACGTATGAAAAACGAAATAATCATTGCTGGATAATTAAGTTCCGTCGGTGCACCTACCTTCGTTTCTTTACTTACCTCAGCATAAGTTAAGTCTATGTTTATTGCTGAAATAATCTCATTATATTTTTGGGTAGGTTGCATGTCATATAATTCCTGGATGCTAAAAAACATTCTTGTCGTATAATAGCCATAGGAAGTATCGCTCCAATCTTTAAGATAGTTTTTACACAACTACTATTACACAAGATTTGGGGAGATGCTTCTTTTTTGACACTTCAAATCCCTTGCCCTGTAAGGGTTAGGAATTATGAAATTCACTCAGTTTGCTGGATCTGGATATAATCTACTTCTTGCTCCATATGAACTTGATGCCATAACATAAACATCAATACGGTCCAAATTTTTCGACCATAATCTTTCTTATTTAAGGCATGATGATCTAACAAAGTAAGAAGATGTTGTTTATTAAACATATCATCGGTTTCACTTGTTGTGATCAATGTTCGTGCCCAATCATATAAATCTGTTTTTAACCATTGAGCAATAGGAACGGGAAAACCTAACTTTTTCCGATAAAGGGCTTCTTCAGGAAGATAACCACGAAAAGCTTCTCTTAAAATATACTTTGTCGTCCCTTTTGTGATCTTATCTTGAACTGGAATTTTCCTCGCCACTTCATATACCTTTTCTGATAAAAATGGCATTCGAACTTCTAAATGATGAGCTCTTGACATGGCATAGGCTTTATACAGAATGTTACCGGGTAACCACGTATGCAGATCAATAAACTGCATTTGCTGAACTGGATGATCATGATCAATCATGTGGTATAAGTCTTTAGTGATCCCTTGAAAATGAATAGTTGGACAATACTTTTTAAATAACTTTATTTTTTCTTGTTCCTCAAAGATTTTAGCATTGCCTACATATCTATCTTTTAATGGCGTTGTTCCTCGTTTCAGAAAACTTTTACCTTTGATACCATCGGGAATCATTTCGGCTAACTTATATAGCATTTGTTTCATAAAGGTAGGCAAGAACTTAAAGATCATCAATGATTGGTATTCACGATAAATATGATAACCACCAAATAACTCATCTGCTCCTTCGCCAGAAAGAACGGTGTTAACATGGTTTTGAGCTAGCGAAGTTGCAAAATACAATGGTACACATGATGGGTCTGCAAAGGGATCAGGTAAATGTTTCATGATCTTTGGCAGCTCTTTAACATATTGATCGGCAGTAATAACATAGGAAATATTGTCTAAACCTAGCCACTCAGCCGTTTCCTTTGCCTCATCGAGTTCTGAGTATCCGTCAACATCAAAAGCCACCGAAAATGTTTTTAAGTTTGGAATGAATTGTTTAGCAATGGCAGCAATTATACTTGAGTCAATCCCCCCTGATAAAAAGGAACCTATAGACTTTTCATTTCTCACATGTTGAGCTACAGAATCTATTAACGCCTCTCTTACCTCAAGAAGGAGTTTAGAACGAGATTTTCTTTGTGGTTGAAAATGAACATGGAAGAATGGCACTGATTCGACTTCTTTTTTTAATTCTTTGACAATGAAATGTCCTGGTTTAACTTTGAAAATATCCTTGTCAATTGTTTGCGGATCAGGTACATATTGAAAAGTTAAATATTGTTGTAATGCCGACATATTTAGTTCCCTTTGGCCGCAAACATTCAGTAAATCCTCCTTTGCCGTACTGAGGATGAAGATTTGCTCATGGTCATAATAATATAACTGCTTCATGCCAAATGGATCCCTAGCACCATATAGCTTTTGCTCCACATGATCCAAGATCAAAATTGCATACATTCCTTGTAATTCACGAAAACATGTGACACCTTTTGTTGAAAAAAGGATCCATAATACTTCACAAGGATGATTCGTCTTAAATTGATAGCCTAATTCTATGAGCGATTGTTTCAATTCAGTGACATTATAAATTTTTCCTGCTAAAGCGATCGTATAACGTCCATCATCTGAAGTAAAAAGCTGTTCTCGTTTATTTTTCACAGC
>CALAMD010000070.1 GCA_937925695.1 uncultured Bacillaceae bacterium
TACATAAATTTAGTGATGTCAGCAGCATCAATGGTTACATAGGTTACTGAAAAAACAGTTTTAGACTAGCCGATTTTTTATTGATTATCTTTTTCCATATGATATAATACAGATGGTACGGAAATTCCGTACATATTTTATCCCAAAGTGGGTCATAATAGTTCCGTGTGGGTTTAAAATTGTCCCGTCCGAAAGGGAGTCTCTTCATGAGGAACTTAATTGAATTACAAAAAAAAATATACCCTAATGTGCTAGAAACAATGCAGCAGAGATATCGCATCTTACATAGTATTAAACATCTACAACCAATTGGTAGAAGAGGCCTTGCTGATAATACCAATTTAACGGAACGCACAATTCGTAATGAAACTTCTTTTTTGCACAATCAAGGTTTTATTGAAGTGACGACAAAGGGGATGTTTCTTACCGATGACGGTGAGTTGATTTTACAACAGTTGGCTGAATTTATGCGTGAAGTTAATGGTTTACATGTTTTAGAAAAACGAATAAAGGATAAATTACAATTACAGCAAGTTATTGTCGTAGCTGGAGATAGTGATAAGATTTCTTGGGTAAAAAAAGAAATGGGTAAAGAATGTGTTTCATTTATTATGGATAACATATCAACTATCTCCACCATTGCAGTAACGGGTGGTTCTACCGTCGCAGCAGTAACCGAAGCAATGGTTCCATTAGAAACAGAAGTGCTATTTGTCCCAGCGCGGGGTGGCCTCGGTGAAAAGGTGGAATATCAAGCCAATTCAATCGCGGCACAAATGGCCAGAAAAGCTAAAGGCGACTACCGACTACTACATGTTCCCGACCCACTAAGTGAGCGTTCTTATCAAACGATGATGAATGAACCAGCAATTATCGAGGTGTTACAACTGATCAAAGGATCAGATCTCGTCATTCATGGCATCGGTGATGCATTAACAATGGCCAAACGAAGAAAAACAACAGAACAAGTTATCGAAAAATTAATTGAAAGCGATGCTGTGAGTGAAGCTTTTGGTTATTATTTTGATAAAAAAGGTCAGATTGTGCATACAGTAAGAACGATAGGGATGCAATTAAAAGATTTAGCCTCAGCGAAATATGTGATTACCATTGCTGGTGGTGAATCAAAAGCTGAAGCAATCATCTCCTATTTTCAACAAGGAAAAAGCGATCTCTTAATTACTGATGAGGCCGCTGCAAATGAGATATTAAAGGGCTAGTTCCCTTTCAATATAAATTTAATTTTTAGGAGGAAAAAAATATGGCAGTAAAAGTAGGTATAAATGGTTTTGGTCGTATTGGAAGAAATGTTCTACGTCAGGCATTAGGCAATGACAAAATTGAAATCGTTGCTGTAAATGACTTAACAGATGCAGACATGCTTGCACATTTGTTAAAATACGACTCTGTATTTGGCAGACTTGAAGAAGAAGTTTCTGTGACAGACTCAAGCATCGTTGTTGGCGATCGCGAAATCAAAGTATTCTCTGAGCGTGATCCAATTAACATTCCTTGGGGAGACCTAGGTGTTGACATTGTTATTGAGTCAACAGGAATTTTCCGTGATAAAGAAAGTGCACAAAAGCATATCGATGCAGGTGCTAAAAAAGTTATTGTTTCTGCACCAGGTTCAGGCCTTGATGGCACATACGTATACGGTGTAAACGAAACTGACTATGATCCAGCAAACCACCATATTGTATCAAATGCTTCATGTACAACTAACTGCTTAGCTCCATTAGCTAAAGTTATTCATGAGAAATTTGGTATTAAGCGTGGTCTCATGACAACAATCCATGCATACACAAGTGACCAAAATATTCTTGACGCACCACATAAAGATTACCGTCGTGCTCGTTCAGCAGCTATTAACATGGTTCCTACATCAACTGGAGCTGCAGCAGCAGTTGGTCAAGTACTACCAGAATTAAATGGTAAGTTAAATGGTATGGCTGTTCGTGTACCTACACCAACAGGTTCTGTTGTTGACTTAGTAGCAGAATTAGATAAGAACGTTACTGCGGAAGAAGTAAATGCAGTACTTAAAGAAGCAGCAGAAGGCGACTTAAAAGGTGTACTCGAATATAGTGAAGATCCATTAGTATCTACAGATATTGTCGGAAATCCTCATTCTTCAATTGTTGATGGTCTATCTACTATGGTCCTTGAAGATAACATGGTTAAAGTTGTTTCATGGTATGATAACGAAATTGGCTACTCATCACGTTGTGTTGATCTAGCTGTATATATGGCTGAAAAAGGACTTTAAGTAAAATAAGGAGGGGGAGTCAATATATCCTCCTCTTTTTCAATGTTTTTCAAATGATTAAGTTTTCTTACAATTACATACAATAAATGACACTTCTTTGATTGAACTAATAAAACGTAAGGAGGTCTTCACAACATGAATAAAAAAACACTTAAAGATATTGATGTAAAAGGAAAAAAAGTCTTTTGCCGTGTAGACTTTAATGTGCCAATGCAAAATGGCGAAGTAACAGATGATACCCGGATTAAAGCAGCCCTACCGACAATCAATTATTTAGTAGATCAAGGCGCAATTGTTATTTTAGCGAGCCATCTTGGTCGACCAAAGGGAGAGGTTGTCGAGGAATTACGTCTTGACCCGGTTGCAAAACGTTTAAGTGACTTAAGCGGTAAAGAAGTATTAAAGGCTGATTCTGTCTACGGACCAGAGGTAGATGAAGCAATTGGGAAGATGAATCCTGGTGACATATTATTATTAGAAAACGTACGTTTTGAAGCAGGTGAAGAGAAAAACGATCCAGCATTGGCACAAGCTTTTGCTGATATGGCAGATGTATATGTAAATGATGCCTTCGGTGCAGCCCACCGTGCTCATGCTTCTACTGCAGGTGTTGCGGAAAAATTACCGGCAGCAGCTGGTTTCTTAATGGAAAAAGAAATTTCCGTTCTCAGTCAAGCCCTTGAAAATCCGGAGCGTCCATTTACAGCTATTATCGGTGGTGCGAAAGTAGCGGATAAAATCAATGTGATTGATAATTTATTAGAAAAAGTAGACAACTTGATCATTGGTGGTGGACTCGCTTATACATTTGTTAAAGCGCAAGGATACGAAGTTGGTAATTCTTTATTAGAAGAAGATAAAATTGATTTAGCCAATGAGTTTATGCAAAAAGCGAAAGATAAAGGGGTCAATTTTGTTTTACCAAAAGATGTTGTTGTAGCCGATGATTTTTCGGAAACAGCGAATACGAAAATTGTCCCGATCGATGAAATACCAGCTGATTGGGAAGCGTTAGACATTGGTCCAGAGACCCGTAAGGATTATGCTGAAATTATTGCTAATTCTAAGCTGGTCATTTGGAACGGACCGATGGGTGTATTTGAAATGAATGCTTTTGCAGGTGGAACAAGAGAAGTTGCTCAAGCCTTAGCTAACACAGATGGCTACACTGTTATTGGTGGTGGAGACTCTGCGGCAGCTGTTGAACAGTTCGGTTTTGCAGAAGACATGGATCACGTTTCAACAGGTGGAGGAGCTTCATTAGAGTTTATGGAAGGTAAAGTTCTGCCAGGGATTAAGGTACTTGATAACAAATAATTTGTCAAAGAGGTGAAGACAATGCGTAAAAAAGTCATTGCAGGAAATTGGAAAATGAACAAAGTATTGTCTGACGTACAAGATTTTGTTAGTACGGTAACTGAACAAGTTAAGGATAATGACCGCGTTGAAACAATCATTTGTGCGCCATTTCCTTATCTTGCCTATTTAGTAGAAGCAACAAAAGACACACCGATTAAAGTAAGTGCTCAAAACATGCATTTTGAGGATAGCGGAGCTTATACTGGTGAAGTCAGTCCTGTTATGTTGAAAGATATCGGTGTAACTCATGTTGTTATTGGTCACTCTGAACGTCGTGAATATTTCAATGAAACAGATGAAACAGTGAATAAGAAAGTACATGCAGCTTTTAATCATGGATTAACGCCAATTGTCTGTGTTGGGGAATCTTTAGAACAACGTGAAGCAAATGAAACAATGGATGTTGTTTCTGCACAAGTGAAAAAAGCAATCGAAGGCTTGACGGCTGAACAAGTCGGTGCATTGATCATTGCCTATGAGCCAATTTGGGCGATTGGTACAGGAAAAACTGCATCAAGCGAAGATGCTAATGAAGTTTGTTCCTATATTCGTCAACTGATTAAAGATGAATTCTCAGCGGATGTAGCGGAAAAAGTCATTATTCAATATGGCGGTAGCGTCAATCCGAATAACATTAAAGACTTACTGGCTCAGTCAGATATTGATGGTGGCCTAGTAGGTGGCGCAAGCTTAGAAGCTGAATCATTTTTACAACTAGTGGAGGCAGGATTAAATGAGTGATGCAAAATTAGCTGCACTAATCATCCTAGATGGCTTCGGGTTACGCGATGAAGTTAAAGGAAATGCGGTAAAACAAGCCAACACGCCTAACTTTGATCGCTATTGGAACAAATATCCTCACAACCAACTAACAGCAAGTGGTGAAGCAGTTGGTTTACCTGATGGGCAAATGGGGAACTCTGAAGTCGGGCACTTAAATATTGGTGCTGGCCGGATCGTTTACCAAAGCTTGACCCGAATTAATTTGGCGATCGAATCAGGTGAGTTTTTTGAAAAAGAAGCTTTCGTTAAGGCGATGCAACAAGCCAAGGATCAGGATTCTGCATTGCACTTGTTTGGATTGCTTTCAGATGGGGGCGTTCATAGCCATATCGAGCATTTATTTGCCCTATTAAAATTAGCCAAACAAATGGAACTAGAAAAAGTATATGTTCATGCCTTTTTAGATGGCCGAGATGTAGGTCCGAAAACGGCTGAAACGTATATTGAGCAAACAGAACAGCTGATGAAAGAACTTGGTGTTGGACAAATCGCAACCGTTTCTGGTCGTTATTACTCAATGGACCGGGATCGCCGCTGGGAGCGGGTTAAGAAAGCTTACGATGCGATCGTTTACGGTGACGGACCTCAGTATCAAAGTGCTAAAGAAGTGGTTGAAGCTTCCTATGCTGAGGAGGTTTATGATGAGTTTGTCATTCCATCAGTCATTGTTGATGAGAGTGGTGAGCCGATCAGCAAGGTAGGCGATAAGGACTCAATCATTTTCTATAACTTCCGTCCTGACCGGGCGATTCAACTATCAACAGCGTTTGCCAATGCAGATTTTGCTGAGTTTGATCGTGGTGAACACGTACCAGCAGATCTTAACTTTGTGATGATGACGGAGTTCAGTGAAGCGATCAATGGTGAGGTTGCTTTTGGACCTGAAACGTTAACGAATACCGTTGGTGAAGTCATCTCAAAACACAATCTGAAACAATTACGAATTGCTGAGACAGAAAAATATCCCCACGTCACCTATTTTATGAATGGTGGAAATGAAGTACAGTTCCCTGGTGAAAAGCGCATTTTAATTGATTCACCAAAAGTAGCAACATATGACTTAAAGCCGGAAATGAGTGCTTATGAAGTGACTGATGCTTTATTAGCTGAGTTAGATAAAGGCGAGCATCAAGCGATTATTTTAAACTTCGCCAATCCTGATATGGTTGGTCATTCAGGTAAATTACAACCAACGATCGATGCCATTGAAGCTGTTGATGAATGTTTAGGAAAAGTCGTAGATAAAATTTTAGAACTTGGTGGTTATGCGATTATTACCGCCGACCATGGTAACTCAGATGAAGTGGTTACCCTTGAAGGCAAACCAATGACGGCTCATACGACAAATCCAGTTCCCGTCATTGTTACGAAAGAAAATGTTCGTCTGCGTGACGGTGGTATTTTAGCAGATTTAGCACCAACATTACTTGATTTACTTGAGATTGACAAACCTGAAGAAATGACAGGTACATCATTAATAGAAGAATAAGGAGAGATTTTACATGCCATACATTACAGACGTTTATGCTCGTGAAGTATTAGATTCTCGTGGTAATCCTACTGTTGAGGTAGAAGTATTAACAGAATCAGGTGCCTTTGGAAGAGCACTCGTTCCAAGTGGTGCGTCAACTGGTGAACATGAAGCAGTTGAGTTACGTGATGGAGATGAAAATCGCTACTTAGGTAAAGGTGTTCAAAAGGCAGTTAACAATGTAAATGAAGTAATTGCTCCAGAACTTGAAGGCCTTGAAGTAACAAGCCAGAATGCTATTGACCGTATCATGATTGAATTAGATGGTACAAAAAACAAAGGTAAATTAGGCGCTAATGCTATTTTAGGTGTATCCATGGCAGTTGCACATGCAGCAGCAGATTACCTCGGTGTACCACTATATAATTATTTAGGTGGATTCAACGCCAATACACTACCTGTACCAATGATGAACATTTTAAACGGTGGAGACCATGCTGATAACAACGTTGATATTCAAGAGTTTATGATCCTACCAGTTTCAGCTGAATCCATGAAAGAAGCTGTTCGTATCGGTGCAGAAGTTTTCCATTCACTAAGCAAAGTATTACAGTCTAAAGGCTTAAATACAGCTGTAGGTGACGAAGGCGGTTTTGCACCAAACTTATCTTCTAACGAAGAAGCGTTAGAAACAATTGTAGAAGCTATTGAAGCGGCTGGATATAAGCCAGGCGAAGACATCCTTCTTGCAATGGACGTTGCATCATCTGAGTTCTATGAAGATGGTAAATACAACCTAGCAGGTGAAGGTGTCGTTCGTACAGCAGAAGAAATGGTAGACTGGTACGAAGAGCTAGTTGACAAGTACCCAATCGTTTCCATTGAAGATGGTCTTGATGAAAACGACTGGGAAGGACACAAGTTATTAACCGAGCGTCTTGGTGACCGTGTCCAACTCGTTGGTGACGACCTCTTTGTAACAAACACTGAAAAATTAGCCCAAGGTATTGAACAGGGTGTAGGTAACTCCATCCTTATTAAAGTGAACCAAATCGGTACACTCACAGAAACATTCGAAGCTATTGAAATGGCTAAACGTGCAGGCTATACAAATGTGATCTCACACCGTTCAGGTGAAACAGAAGATACAACAATTGCTGATATTGCAGTAGCTACAAACGCTGGTCAAATTAAGACTGGTGCACCATCACGTACTGACCGTGTTGCGAAGTACAACCAGCTTATTCGCATCGAAGGCCAGCTTGAAGGCATGGGCAATTATGCAGGTCTCAGTGCTTTCTATAACTTGAAAAAATAAGCGAGTAGAGCATGTGAATTTTACCCGAAGCGTGGATGATCATTCCACACTTCGGGTTTTTGTTTTGTCAATTTTATCTGGAGCATCGGTAGCGTAAATATCAAATTCGCGCAATTTATTAGTGGAAAACCTCTGAAATTTTGCAATTCTACCTAATTTTTTATTCGCGAACATAGTGGAAAAAACTAAAAAATGACGATTCGCCGAATCCATGTGCATATTCGCTGAATCCATGGACAAAATCGCCGAATTATTCTGATATTCGCCGAATCATCAACCATAATCGCCGAATAAATTTATTATTCGCCGAATCATCACCTCACTAAGTTGTCCAATACTGCTTCAACTGACTTTTCAGAAAAAACTTTACAAATATAATTTATATGGTAATTTATAGATAACAACATTATATCCGTGTTCGCACTAGGGGTGCTGAAAAGCTGAGAAATGGGTAAATTCCTGTTAACCCTTTGAACCCGATCTAGATAATACTAGCGTGGGGAAGTGCCAGTGGTATGCAATTGATCAACCTATGTCAAAATAGGTGTGTTCATAATGACGTACACTGCATCTTCCAGCGAAGATGCAGTTTTTTTATTGCATGAAAAATGTCAAAATCCTCATGATGGCGATCACTGGAAAATGTTGATTAAATCATTGGAGGTATGAAAAATTGTCGAAGCGTTGGAACTTAAGGGAGATTGTTTTAATGTCCATTTTAGGTGTTGTGTTTGCGGTTATTTATTTGCTGTTTTACTTATTTGGTCAAGGATTACGTAATTTTTTAACCCCATTTGGTTTAGGCCCGTTTGGTTATGAATTTATTTATGGTATTTGGTTCGTTGTGTCAGTGATTACCGCCTATATTATTCGAAAACCAGGGGCTGCGTTAATTTCAGAAACAATCGCTGGCTTAGTTCAAGTTTTAATTGGGAGTCCAGCAGGTCCGCAGCTAATTTTATCCGCGTTCATTCAGGGCTTAGGTGCTGAAGCGGTTTTTGCCTCAACAAGATATAAAAATTATCGAACCAGGGTACTTGTCTTAGCCGGGGTTTCATCGGCAGTCTTTAGTTTTGTTTGGGCATGGTTTGTCTCCGGATTTTCTGCGTTATCACCGATACTTGTTACTGCGATGCTCATTGTCCGCATGATTAGTGGAGCATTGCTCGCAGGTTTACTAGGAAAATGGATTAGTGATCAGTTGGCCAAAACTGGTGTCCTACGTGGCTATGCATTAGGAAAGGAGTTGCTGGCTCAACGTGAACAGGAAGCATCATAATAACGAGGCTCTTATGAACAAACAGTCGAGCACAAGGACGTCTACCTTCATAGACGTTAAAAACTTTTCCTTTGATTATGATAACAACCAGGAAAATCCGTTGTTAAAAAACATCAATTTTTCGGTTGAACAAAATGAAACGATTTTAATTATTGGACCAAGTGGTTCAGGAAAGAGCACCCTATCCCTTTGCTTAAATGGTCTTTATCCTGAGGCAGTTGAAGGATGGGCAGACGGATCCATCTATTATAATGGCCAAAATATCCAACAGTTTAAGAAGGGAAAATTAAATCAGCAAATCGGTGTTGTCTTTCAAGAGCCGGAAAGTCAATTTTGTATGGTAACGGTAGAAAATGAACTTGCCTTTACGATGGAAAATATCAACATACCTCGAGAAGAAATGAAAGAAAAAATGATCAAAGTGTTAACGGAAGTTGGGTTAGAGCAAGAAATATCCCGTCCGATTCATGAATTATCGGGCGGGCAAATGCAACGGGTTGCCCTAGCGGCTGTATTATTGTTAGAACCTGAGGTGCTTATTTTAGATGAACCAACATCAAATCTCGATCCAGTTGCAAGGGAAAATTTTATTCGACTCGTTGAAAAATTACAACAGACAAGGGACATGTCGATTTTGATAATTGAACACCAATTAGATGACTGGGTCCCTTTAGTTAATCGCGTCATTGCGTTGAATAAAAATGGCGAATTAATCGACGATGGCACTCCACAAGAAGTTTTTTATGAAAACTATGACCGGCTTCAACAAGAGGGGATTGTTTTACCAAAAGTCATTCATGATGCAATGAACATCCATCGGCATGAACGAGTGGGTGTGAAACATCGTCCATTAACCGAAACAGAATTGGTGCATATGATCAGCGATGTTTATGAAATTGAAAATCGTATCGCTAACATTTTCCACTTCAATCAGGATCATCCATTCAGTCGAGATAATGAAAAATATAACAAGAGACTAGTCACAATCAAATGTTCCGGTATTTCTTTTGCCCGGAAAAAGGAAACCATATTACATGATATAAATTTACAGTTTGAGGCTGGTGAATTCGTTGCAATTGTCGGTAAAAATGGAGCTGGTAAGTCGACATTACTACATGTATTAGCAGGGTTGTTACAACCGGCCACTGGTAAACGTCTATTCCTAGGAAAAGAATATGACGGGTGGGATGAACGGGAGTTAAGGAAAAATATTGGTTTTGTTTTTCAAAACCCAGAGCATCAATTTATTACGAATACCGTTTATGATGAGCTATCCTTCGGAATGAAAGTAAGTGGTATGTCGGAAACAGCCATTAAACATCGAGTGGATGAGCTATTAACGAGATTCGGTTTAATGGATAAACGATTTAGTAATCCCTTTTCTTTAAGTGGTGGACAGAAGAGACGTTTGAGCGTTGCCACAATGTTACATGAAACACCCCACGTGTTATTATTTGACGAGCCAACCTTTGGTCAAGATGAACAAACTACAGCTGAATTGATGAATATGATTATGGACTTACGTCGCCAAGGAACAACCATAGTGTTTGTCACCCATGATATGGATTTAGTTGATAGATATTGCGAACGGGTCCTTGTCCTTGATAAAGGAAAGATTATTTTCAATGGATCACCGCAAGCATTATGGAAAAAAAGTGTGCTCATTCATCGAGCTCATTTACGGCTACCCTATCGCGTGCGGATAGTTAACAAGTTAACACAAATGAAAAAAGGAGATTTGAGTCATGTTAGCAACCATTAATCCAACCATCAAAGCCATTACAGTGTTTATAACTGGTGTATTACTTGCCTTTTTATATGATCCAATAACACCATTAATTTATCTCATTTTTACAATCCTGGTCACATTTCTTTTTGGAAATATATCTCTGAAGCGGTGGTTGATGTTATTTACGCCATTTGTTTTTTTATCAATTGGCTTTGCTTGGATGACGATGCTTTATAGCAGTTCAAGTTATGCTGGTGGTGAAGTTGTTCTTTCCTTTTGGTGGTTTGAAATAACGAGGGAAACGGTCATGGTGGCGATTAGTTTAGCGTTAAGATCCCTTTGTTTTACAGCACTATCCTTTATGTTCATCTTAACAACCGATTCTACTAAATTTATGTTAAGTCTTATGCAACAACTGAGGTTACCACCCAAATTAACCTTTGGTATTTTAGCAGGCTATCGATTTTTACCAACTTTTAAATATGAACTAGAAATTTTACGAAAAGCCCATCGGATACGTGGCGTCACCCAATCGAAAGGAATAAAGGAAAAAATTATGCAAGTGCGACGCTATTTGCTTCCTTTATTGGCGAATGCTATACGGAAGGCTGAGCGTGTTGCCGTTGCGATGGAATCAAAGGGATTTACTGGCTCACGAGATCGCACCCATTATCATGAGCTGAGAGTTACAAAACGAGACTGGCTATTCTTAGCGGCTTTTCTACTCGTGTTCTTTGGCAGTGTACTGATCACATATCAACTTGGTTATTTAAATATTTTTGGTAGAAAAATTTAAGGATGTTTGGCTTGAATATTTTATGGTTAGATTGGATTTTTGGCAAAATCGGGTAATGATTGAGAGGCGCTAAACTAAGGGAAATAAGCTGCTCATGAACGGGATGAAGTCGCTCGTGAATGAATGAAAGTTGATCCGAAATGATGTGAAGTCGCTCGTGAATGGATGAAAGTTGATCGAAAATGGTATGAAGTCGCTCGTAAATGTGGGAAAGTTGATCCGAAATGATGTGAAGTCGCTCGTAAATGGACGAAACTCGCTCGAAAATAAGAATAGTTACTCGTAAACGAATGAAGCGCGTTCCGATTCTATACAACGATTCATCTAAATTGAAAATTGCTAGTGATCAGGAAAATAGCTGCTAAATCTCAGCTTTCCTGATCACAGCATTTTATATTTTCATCATTCTAACGAGCTCGTTCAGCTCATATTCTTCACCAGTATGATCCGAATGAGTTAGTTCAGCTCTTATTCATCACTAACAAGGATAGACCTTACGAGTTTGTTAGTAGGACAAATTAATAAGCTTGTCCTGTGCTTATACAAATTTGCTTTCAGCTAGGTTTTCTTGGATAAAATGAGCAACTTCATCTGACGTTGTCATTGTTAGAATATCATTTTTATAAGCAGTAATTTGTTTGTATGATAATTTTCGAATTTGTGAGCGAGCGACTAAAATAGATGATGCGTTCATACTAAACTCATCTAAACCAAGGCCTAACAAGATTGGTATTGCTAGTGGATCGCCCGCCATCTCCCCACACATACCAACGGATTTGCCTTCTTCATGGGCGACTTCAATAACATGATTTATGATATTTAAAATGGCTGGGTGATAGGGTTGGTATAAGTGCGAAATATGCTCATTCATGCGATCAGCCGCCATGATATATTGGGTTAAATCATTCGTACCGATACTAAAGAAATCAACCTCTTTAGCAAATTGTTTAGCCATTAAAGCTGTTGCTGGGACTTCTATCATCATGCCAATTTCAATATTTTCTGCTACATCGATACCAGATTTAATTAAGGAATCTTTTTCTTCAGCTAAAATTTTTTTAGCTGCTCGTAGTTCCTCTATGGTTGTAACCATAGGAAACATAATTTTTAGATTGCCGTATATACTTGCTCTTAATAGGGCACGTAGTTGGGGGCGAAAAACATCTGGGTGTTCTAAGCAAAAACGAATTCCCCGAACGCCGAGAAAAGGGTTCATTTCCTTAACAAATGGTAGGTAGCTTAGTTCCTTATCTCCACCAATATCGAGTGTACGTACAACGACCGGTTTGTCTTCCATTTGTTCCAAAACGGATCTATAGGCCTCAAATTGCTGATCCTCGGAAGGAATTTGGTTATTATTCATATATAAAAATTCCGTACGAAATAAACCAATTCCTTCTCCACCATTTTTAAGTACCCTTTCAACATCATCTGGGGTACCAATATTAGCCGTTAACATCACTTGTTTTTCGTCCACTGTTTCGGTAGTTTTATTTCTTAATTTAATATATGTTTTCTTTTTTTCTAAAAACTCAGCTTGTTTTTCACGGTATTTTGCTAGTTCATCTTCAGTCGGATTGACAATGACCTTACCCTCCAGGCCATCGACAATCAATAAATCATTGGTGGCAACAATGGACGTTATTTCCTTCGTACCCACGATAGCAGGTATTTCTAATGATCGGGCGATAAGCGATGTATGAGAGGTTTGTCCACCAACATTTGTCACAAAGCCCTTCACATATTTTTCATCTAATTGGGCTGTAACGGATGGTGTTAAATCATTGGCGATCACAACGACATCCTCATCTATATTTGCAAGATCATAGATCGCGATACCTAATAGATTGGCTAACAATCTTTTAGAAATGTCTTGAATATCTAAAGCGCGTTCACGCAAATAGTCATCTTCAATTTGATTAAAAATATCAATAAACCTTGATGTTGTTTCAAACACAGCAGCTTCCGCATTTATTTTTTCTGTTTTAATTTTTTCGATAATTGGTTGAATATATTCATTGTCATGTAGTAAAAGTATATGGGCAGTGAAAATATCAGCATGTTCTTTATCAATTTTTTCTTCAGTCTGTTGGCGAATACGCTCTAACTGACTTCGGGTAGTTTCTAGTGCTTTGTTTAATCGAGATATTTCAGTGTCAACATTGTTAATTGTGGTCTTAGTGTAAGATAATATGGGTGATGTTAATAGATATGCTTTCGCAATGGCAATACCTCGTGAAGCAGCAATTCCTTGTACTTTTCTCACGTTACCTCTCGCCTTTCTGAAACTTTATTCCTATATTAGAATTATAGCAATAATCTGGTAGGAGGAGAAATAAACGAATAATTAGATGTAAGAAAATATTATTTAGTAACGAATATTTTTAAACCGAACCTTTATTAAAAAGTATATTATAATGTAGATATAGGATACCATTAGTATAACTTACACAAGT
>CALAMD010000071.1 GCA_937925695.1 uncultured Bacillaceae bacterium
CTGTAGCTTCCATGATTAATCCCCCTTCTTCCCAAACCGAACTCGCGGATCAACCACACCATAAAGTAGATCGATTGCTAAATTGATAAATACATAAATCATCGCAATCAGCAAAATTGTTCCCTGAATTACAGGGAAGTCACGCCTTTCAACTGAGTTAACGATTAATTGTCCGATACCAGGTATGTTAAACACAAATTCAATAACGACGGCTCCAGCAATTAATGTCGAGAACGTTTGACCAATGACCTCTAATATCGTGACGAACGCATTTCGTAAAGCATGCTTATAAATGACAACTCGCTCTTTTAATCCTTTCGAACGCGCAGCTTTAATATATTCATTGTTCAGAATATCTAGCATCGATGAACGCGTCATCCTTACAATGAGTGCAGCTTGTGCCATGCTTAGTGCGATTGCAGGTAGAATGAGAGATTTTAAGTGCGGCCAAAGCCCTTCTGAAAGAGGAACATAGCCGGCAACCGGAAACCATTGTAGGTTTACAGCAAAGATAATAATCAAAAATAAACCTAGCAGAAAACTAGGAACTGAGATTCCCAATAAAGAAAAGCCCATTAGCGATTGATCAACGAGTGTCCCTCTTCTGATTGCTGCAAGAATACCAATCGGAATCGCTATTAATACAGCAATAATCTGAGAGAAAATGGTCAGCGAGAGTGTTGGCATAAAATATTGGCCAAACACTGTCGTTACAGGTTGATTCGCGTAAATGGATTCGCCTAAATTTCCGGTTATTGCGTCCCCGAGCCAATTGACGAATTGAACCAAAACAGGATCGTCATGGCCAAGTTCTGCTCTTAGTGCCTCTACCTCGCTTTGAGAGGCGTTAGGCCCTAGGATAACTGATGCCGGCTCTCCAGGTGAAAGATGGACAATAAAAAATACGACTACCGATACAACAAACATTACGGGAATCAGTGATAAAATACGTTTTATAATATAACCAATCAAGTTGACTACCTCTCTTTACCATTAAATTGACTAACCATGAAGTAGAAAAAAATGCTCCATAAAAAGAGCATTTTTTTCTCATTTTTAGCTAAATTACTTCTTTTCCAGATTCCATAGCATCATGGTAAAGTTTATATCGAAACCTTCAACATTACTTTGCATACCGTGAAGTGGCTTATGATGTCCAAACAGGATGAATGGTAGGTAATCCCAAACTTCTGCTTGTAATTCGTGGAAAAGTTCTGTTGCTTCTTCTTGGCTCTCACTTTGATTGATTTCTTCAACCAATCTATCAATTTCATCACTATCATTCCATCCAGCATACTCATTTTCAGAATGGAGATAGATTGTGTTGGCAGGATCAGGGTCAAAGTTGAAACCAGACACAAAGATATCCCATGCTTCAGGATTCTCCCGATGTTCTAATAGAGTTGCCCAGTCATAGACTTCCAGACTGACGTTCATCCCAAGGTTCTCAAGTTGACTTTGGATAACTAAAGCAGCCTGATAATGTGTTGGGTATTCTCTCGTAGCCAATATGACAATTTCTTCGCCATTGTAGCCTGCTTCATCTAATAATTCTTGTGCTTTATCTGGATCATTTTGATTATATTGATCACTACCAGCATCACTATGCCATAGCGCTTGATCACTGTTTACTAATGAGTTATCAGCACTGTAGTAATCTGGACTCACATAGGCTGCTGTCAAGATATCATCCATATTGAGCGCCGCATTGACAGCTTTACGAGCTGTGTTATCTGTAAAGAAACCATCTGCTTTATTGAAAAACATACCTTGAAACCCATAAGGTTCAGCATATTCTTTTAGATTGCTGTCACTTTGTAGTTGATCGACATTGTCATAGGACAGACGGAAAGCGATATCATATTCTCCCGTTTGTAACCCTGAAAAACGGATGGTTTCATCTGTAACAATGTCGATGTGAATATCATCGACTTTAGCCGTTTTATTTCCTGCCAAACCATCAGATTCAGAGTCTAGAGCACTATAGTCTTCAAACTTCTTCAAATGTAACGATTGTGTATCGACGTACTCTTCAACCTTAAATGGTCCAGTTCCAACATATTCTGTTACACCATCTGCTGTTGCGTTATCGATAATTTCCTTTGGCATAATTCCCGGAAATTGTTCTGGATTTGCTAAGATATTAACGATCAATGGTTGAGGTTCATCCATTGTGAGGACCACCTCATAGTCACCACTTGCTTCAAACGTTGCATTTGCTACGTTTGCCTGACCAGATACTTCTTTCCAACGTTCCATTGAAGCAACAACGTCTTTCGAAGTCATTTCCTCACCATTGTGGAATAATACTCCTTCTCTCAATTGGATCGTGAGTGTTTGAGCATCATCACTTAATTCATACGATTCGGCTAGCATTGGTTGTGCAACATATTCGGAATCAATTGTAAATAATGGTTCATAGATTTGCATGGCAAAGTCAAATGTCCCGGTCGCCGTTGACATGTGTGGATCTAATGTCGGTGGTACTGTATCATAGGCAAGCGTCAGTTCGGTAGATCCACCTTCCTCACCATTTTCATCCTCAGATTCAGTAGTTGTTTCCCCTTCAACTGTGTCATCGCTAGATTCTGAATCCCCTTCTTCTTGACAGGCAACTAGTACCAATGCTAGAAACATCAGTACCGACAGTAAGTAAATTCTTAACCTCGACATAATATGACCATCCCTTTCTGTTTTTTATGACTACTAGCGTATACGCTGTTATGTATGAAAGCGCAAACAATTTTTGTATTGTTAACTTTCAAACAATTAATTATATATTACCATTTATATCGGCCCAATTGAATATCTTTTTAACAAATAAATATTTAAAAGATGTGACCGAGTAGTTATACTCGAGCACATCTTTTATCGTAATCGAAAGTTAACTTATTGATTTTTCAACTTCACTTCTTCTTCCCCTAGCACCAAATAATTCATTTCCTTCTCACCAATATTGTTGATGCTCTTACGTTTCGCAAGATAAATCACGATACCTAATACAACCCAGATTACGAGCGCAATTCGCGATTCTATTCCTAAGAATGCAGGTGAACCAGGAATTAAGAGTAGAGACAAGAATACTAAACTGATTACCATACCTAATATGGCAACGAATTTCTTTCCCGGCGCTACAGCGAATTTACTTCGATCAAAGTTCGAGTTATCGGACCATTTATAAAGAT
>CALAMD010000072.1 GCA_937925695.1 uncultured Bacillaceae bacterium
CGTGTTGCTCGCTGACGAGCCTACGGGGAACCTTCCCTCCAACCAAGCTCGTCAATATGATAATTAATCTGATTTGTATTCCTTTTTTCAAAATAAAATTGTCTAGTTAATAAATTAATTCTTTGTAAGACATACCCTTTTGCTCCCATATCCCCTAACCACTTTTCCGTTTTTTCAACATCATAGCTCCAGAAAAACTTCTTCACTTTTCTTGTCACTGAAAATCCTCCTCATATTTTAATCCATTCTGATAGAGTTCCTTTAATCTTTTCAGTTCCATACGCATTAATGTTTTACCGGCTTCAGTAATCTCATAAACTGTTTTTCTCTTCTCATCGGCAATAATTGTAATCACACCATCTCGCTTCATTTTTGTTAACGTCCCATAAACTGTCCCTGAACCTAAAATAAGTCTTCCATTGGTTATCTTTTCTATGTGTTTCATAATCCCATAACCATGTCTTGGTTTTCTTAAGGCTAGTAAAATATAATAAGCTGTTTCCGTCATAGGTAAGTAAGATTTAATGATTTTGTCCATGTTCATGAACACTTCACCCCATGTTGTTTATTCAATTTAAATTAGTTGTCACACATGTACGAACGCACAAATTATCGTTAAATTCGCTTGTAGTTTAATATGCGTAAACTAGTAAGCTGTTAGCTAATTCCTCAATATTACCGCATAAATAGAGCAATTTCTCATGTAAAGGAATGACCTCTCTTCTTCTAACACTTACTCCTATCATTGCTAACATAAATAATCACAACCCCATCTATATCACATCTCGCTATATCACGATATGACATATAAATTGAGTTAACTATATCACACCGTGACATATACATCAATAACAAATAATACTAAACAAACGCGGAAAATATTTTAACCTTAGTAGGTTACTGTCTTATACAACGCTTACCCATGGTGCATAGTCTATTAATGAATGATCCTAAGAAAGGGGATTTGATATGAACAGACGTCGTCATTGTGGTTGTCCTCCTAAACAAATTGTTCATCCAGTACAAAGCAACGTAGTACATTGTTGCTCAGAAGAAACGGTCAAACACATACACCCGTCCCATACAACTGTTGTCAATCATCATCTCATTAAGAATGAACATGTTTATCCTCATTCTACGTCGTTTGAAAACACGGTAAATGAAGTGGATGTATTTGGCGGTGCGTTTAATGTTCCACCTGGTAGTCCCGGTCAGGTTGCTGGGGCAACGAGTCCTGGCGTAGGTCCTGGATTAGGTCAAGGTATTGGACCCGGTATTGGACCAGGACCAGGAAGACCACCTTATCAGCAACAGCCAGGTCAAGTTGGTGGTGCCATGTCACCGGGGTTCGGTCATAAACCAAATAAATGGTGTTAACCACGCATAAAGAGCTAGCAATATGGCTAGCTCTTTACCTTTTAACTCTTTTATATAGAGTCTAATTTGTCATAAAATATTCATAAATTTCCAAATCGTTTCCCTTCAATGTTAGGTAAACAATGTTACAATGTGGTTAATGTTGTAAAGTTAGGAATTTTATACATAGACCGATCATGACACTGCATTCATAAATACATGTTAAATATAATTAAAACTGTTACATGACGATAACCGAAACATAATCCTTTTATAAACAGTTCATACTTGGAAAGGAAGATGCTTATTTATGAAACTTATTCGTTTTGGATTGTTGTGCATTTTACTTCTGCTCACTAGCTGTAGTGCCTATAGCGAAATCGATCCAAACTATTCCGAAACGATTGCCGATTTTACATTTGTTACCCAAGATGAGGAACCACTCAGCCTCCAGGACTTAGAAGGAAAGTGGTGGATTGCTGATTTTATTTTTACGAATTGTGTAAGTGTTTGTATGCCAATGACTTACCATATGTCGCTCTTACAAGATAAGTTAAAGGAACATGAACTCGATATACAGCTAATATCCTTTTCTGTTGATCCCGATTATGACAGTCCAGAAGTTTTACGACAATATGCCCAAGATTACGGCGCTGATCTATCAAACTGGTCTTTTTTAACTGGATATGATTTTCAAACAATCAGAGAATTAGCGATTAAATCATTCCGTACCCTTGTCAAAGCGCCAGAACGTGGCTCGGATCAAGTCATGCACGGTACAGAATTTTTACTCGTATCTCCAGAAGGTAAAATGATTAAATCCTATGACGGATTAGACGCTGAAGAAATTGATCGAATTATCGAGGACTTAAAATTATTAAAGCAGAATGGTAAGTTGTAAAGGAGTGATGATCATGAAACATGTGAAATTATTCTTTTTTATATCCTTACTTTTCCTAATAGGGTGTACAAGCTTTGAAGCGAATATGTCTAGGGAAGTAGCTGACTTCCAATTCATTAATCAGGATAATGAACCAATTGGGCTTGAAGATTTACATGGTAAATGGTGGATTGCTGATTTTATTTTTACCAATTGTACAACTATTTGTTTGCCAATGACCTATAACATGTCATTATTACAGGATCAATTAGCCGAACATAACTTCGATGTCCAACTCATCTCCTTCTCTGTCGATCCTGAATACGATACACCAGAAGTGCTCAAAGAGTATGCAGAAATTTATGATGCTGATCTTAGCAATTGGTCTTTCTTGACTGGTTACGATTTTGATACAATTAAAGAACTATCTGTCCAATCTTTTGCCGCAGGCCTCCAAAGAGAACCTGATTCAGATCAAGTACAACACGTGTCACGCTTTTATTTAGTGAATCCAGAAGGAGAAATTATTAAATATTATGAAGGCTTAGATGAAGAAGAAATTGACAATATCATTAAAGATTTATCAATTCTATTAAAATAAAAAGTAGGAGTTTTAGTGATGAAAAGAATATTAATCACTAGTTTAATAGTTATCGTGCTAGCTATTATCATGAGCTTCTTAATTGAAAAAGAAACAAAACCTTCGGCCAGCACGAGAGTGGTAATCGAGCATCATTATCAGACATATATTGCTCCAAGGTGTTTTGACCAAAATGAAGTTACGAACTTTTTAGAAGATGGTACGTTAGGTAAAGCGCAGGAATTGAATTATGATCCTCATAATGAATGTACAGAGGAAGCCCTTGCTGGTGAAAAAGAAGCATTGTTTATCAGTTTATTAAAAGATATCGGTATAATCAGTAAAAAATGGGATAATTGGTAAATTAACTAATCTATCATAACAGGGGGTGCCTAAATTGAGAAACTCAAAAGTTACCTTATTTGGGTTGATCACCCTACTAATATTATTATTTATCAGTTCTTGTAGTCATCAAGAAAATGGTAATATGAACGATTTAGATGGTTTGACAGTGCTAGAGGTTGACTTTGATGTTCCAGAAACTGCTGAAGTTAACGAAACAATTACATTGAAGGCCACAGTAACATATGGCGGCGAACCCGTTACCGATCCACGCCAAGTCGACTTTGAAATCTGGGAACGGGGTAAGCAAGATGAAAGTGAATGGATTGAAGCCGAAAATCATGGAGATGGCACTTATACAACTGAAGTCACCTTTGACCGTGATGGTATTTTTGAAATGTATGTTCACACAACTGCCCATGGTTTACATGTGATGCCGAAACGAGAAATCACTGTCGGTGAAGGTGGCGACTATGATGATGTTGATGAAGCGAACCATTTTCATACTGAAGAATTTGATTTACATTTTATGAATGCTCAAGAAATGGTTGTTGGTGAAGAAAATGATCTTCTTGTACACGTATCACTACATGATGAACCATTAACAAACGCTCGTGTTCGTTATGAAATTTGGCGTGACGGTGATGATAAACATGAATGGTTAGATGCTGAAGAAATTGCACCTGGCGAATACGTGACCACCCATACTTTTAAAGAACCAGGATCATACCAACTACAAATTCATGTAGAAGATGAACAAGACTTACATGAACATGTTGAATTTTCCTTAGAAGTAATTGATTGACCAAATATTTGTAGACACGAGAAAAGAGAGCGGCTTAGTATAAGGCAGCTCTCTTTTTATATATAGTTGATTGCAATAATATACTTTATCAACTCTTCATATAACAAATTCACTTGAATTTTAAACTTACCAGATATTTTTCAAAAATAAATATTTTAAAGCGGACTATGCTTCCGCCCCTCTTACTGACCTTCACCAGTATGCTTAAAACCAATAACCATATTTACCTTATGCATCCCTTCATTCTATTGTTAGCCAATATATATGGTCATCACTTTGATTCTACATATTTATCTCAACTTTTATCACTTTGCAATTAACGTAGCCTTAAAATGCTCCTGCACCCCCACCACCTGTTGGCGTAGTTGTATGGGTCGTACTTACAGATGAACTGTGCGTTAAGTGAATAGTAGAATATAAAATAAAGTTATTCATACTCAATGTTTCCGTCACATAGACCGGATTAGTTAATAATGTGTTCTTGACATTTAGTTGGGCCAATCGATTTGTCTTGCCGAACTGATCAGCAAAACTTTCCCCCACCCCTAGAATGATGGCACACTCTAGCTGGTGCTCTAGGTCAATCGTATTCACTGCTAGTGGGTAATTACCTTTAGCCATTAAATAATAGGCTTTGTTCATGGCATACTTTAGTTTTCTTGGTTCCTCTAACCAATAAACTGCCGGAATAATGAGCAGAATGACTAATGACAAGATAAAAAAGACGATCGACAAAATAACTGCTGCTTTCAATGTAAAGCCAATTAAAGAAGCAACGATTATAAACAGATAATATATCGGGAACACCCATTTGTTTCGACTAAATATAACACTAATGAATGCTAATAAACCACCTATAATCGGTAGAACCATTTGCTCAGTCGGGGAAATGGTATCAATCGTAGTCAAATAATAAAACAAACCAAATGAAATGATAATTAATGGAATGGATAGTAAAGAATATCCGCGAAAAGTTTCACGTAAATCTTGATAATCTTCCCGAGATTTCACCAGTTCTTCCCAGAGATCAAACTGTTCACTCATCATTTTTGCCTTTTTCTCTCTCACTGAATCCTCTTCATCAGGATTATCAATAATTGATTCTAATAAAAAGTACTGTCCTTGTTCATCTTCTTCACTAAATAACCATTCCTTTAAAAAACGATCAGCTTCATCTATCTTTGCCCGGTCATTCACCCAAGTAAAACGAAAAGTAGAAATCTTATCGTGGATCTGTGAGGGAACTTCAGAAAAAGTAACAATCCCTCGCCGTCTTAATGAAAATAAAGCAGCAATAAGACTATGATCTTGAACAGAGCCATTTATATGAAGAAAACTAAGTTTTAAAGGATCCGTTTGTTCCATCGTCTGTAATAGATGAGCAATATCTTTATCACCTCGATAGCGATTCGGGTGAATAATTAACATAAATACTCCGGCAATAATTGCCAAAGCAATTAACATCCACATTGCCGGCACAAGATCTGCCATTTTTTTATCGACTTGTTCCAGTCGCTGTAAATAATCTGCTTCTTTTGCCAAAATTTCATCATACATTGCTTTATCTTTTGTGATCGCCATATCTGTTAACTCGGACGCCGGGAAGACCAATTGCATTCTTGTGCTCTCCCCTGCTTTTAAATATTCATTCCTATAGACAATTTTATCGTCGCTAATTGTTAATTCGCCAGAATCCGCTCGAGAAAAAGCATGTGTTCGTTCGGAAATAGTTTGTTCCGGTGTCATCAACGTAATTGTAAGATGATGCAAATCTGTTTCATTTTCCTCATCAAAAAAATCATAGGTTATTTCTGCCGTATCAGTATATTTATTAAGAGATCCTTTCACTTGGTATTGATATAAGACATGTTTCGTTTCATTATTTGAGGACGTATATATTTTAAACTGGTCAGCCTCTCTTTCCACTGTTAAGGATTCACCATGAGTTAATAAATGCTCCAGATCTTCTTGATGTTCTTGAACAAGATAGGCTTTAAACCCATGCACATCAGATTTGATTGATCTAGTTGTTCCTTCAAAGCTACCGATAAAGGTATATGTATAAAGTTCAGTGACATGCATAGTCCCTGCCCGATCAATTTGTGCCTTGATCGTTACTTGATCAATCGTATAGGAACGATCAGCATAAACCGAAGAAAAATTAAAAATATTTACTAATAAAGCCAGAATAATTAGCATCACATATTTTCGCATTGCAAAACCTCGCAATCGTAAATAATTGAGTTATTTTTTTTACTATACCATACAAAGATCCTCAGAAAAAGAGCCGATTGACATGACATCTGATAGAATTTACATATTTTACAGTTTTTTGGAAACCATAACTAAAGACTTTTCCTCATCGAGCTTTTCAAGATCTACTAGAGGCAAGGTCGATAACTAGTAATAAAATATAAGGAGGAAATTGAGTGGCCGAACATACAAATAACAAGCCCTTTTATAAAAAATGGTGGGTGTGGCTTATTGCCTTGATTGTTATCTTTGCCCTCGTCCAAGGTGGCGATGATGAAGAACAAACAGATCAAGAAGCCCTTGACACAACTGAAACAGAGGAAAATCAAACTAACAATGAAGCAAATGTTGAAGAACCATCAAATCAACCAGACGAAGATGAAAATACAAACAATGAAAACACTGAGGAAACTGCTGACGCCATTGAGCCAGGAACATATAAAGTTGGTGAAGATATTCCAGCCGGTGAGTATATTGTTTTTGCTGATGGGATGGGATACATAGAAAGCGCATCGGATAGTACAGGCCAACTAGAAAGTATTATATTTAACGATAATCTCATGAATGATGCCCATACTTATGTAACCATAGAGGATGGTGAATACTTTAAACTCCAAGGTGCTGAAATGTATCCAGTTGATTCAGCCCCAACTGTCGAACCTGCTGATGGCGTTTATCGCGATGGTATGTATAAAGTTGGCACAGATATACCTGCCGGCGAATACAAAGTTATTTTAGATAGTGATATCGGGATGGGTTACATCGAAGTCAGTAAAAATAGCCGACACACATTAGATAGCATCATTACCAATGACAATCTTCAAGCAGACTCCTACATCACAGTCGAGGATGGACAATATTTAAAACTACAAGATGTTTATATCGAATTATAGATAAACAAAAAGGTGTACAAATATATTGTGCATCTTTTTTATTGCCCTAAATGCAGCGTGCTATCATGAGCGAAGTGATCTCCTTAATAAACCTTTTGCCCCCTTACACAGCCAGTAAATAATTCGTTACCCAATAATACAACACGATTGCTACCACTATGATCACGACGAATTTGATAATTTTTCTTGACACTCTTATCAAAAGTAGAATAAACATTAACGTAAATGGCACTAATAATAATAACAACAAGGTTATCGTATTATCTAATAATGGCTTAAATAATTCACTTATATCTATCATCATTCAACCCCCCACTGACACTATTCGACAAATGTGGTTCGTTCTCCTCTAAGTGATATTTTTAATTTGGATTCTTATTAGGAAAATGGATCATAGACAATTTAATAGTTGATGAAACCAACTTATCTTTAATCCCTGGTAATCAATAGCAGGACTATTGACCCTCTTTGTCGAATAAATCTTATAGATAGGGAATGATGCAGGTGAACACTAACGATTAATTAAAATATTTTACATGATTATTCACCATGAATAGTTCAGTCTGTTTATGGTGTTTTTTTATTCAATAATTGAGTCAAGTTTTTAATGAAATATAGGAGGTGAAATGTGATGGAGGTAAGAAAATTTGGCATACACAAAGGAAGAACATCCTATTTTGACGGTGGGTTATTCCAGTTCATAGGATGGTGCATTTTGGGGTGGATTGTAACTGTATTCACATTTGGTATCTGCTTCCCTTGGGCCATTACGATGATCTATCGGTGGCAAATTAATCACACTGTCATCGAAGGCAGACGACTACAGTTTAATGGAACAGCAATTGGTCTATTCGGTAATTGGATTAAATGGTTATTATTAACAATTATTACATTGGGGATTTATGGTTTCTGGGTATTTATCAAATTAGAAGATTGGAAAGTTCGGCATACTACATTTTTAAATTAGTACATATAAACAGAAAGACAAACTCGAGGGGGAAAATAACTGTACAAAACTTGGTAAAACCGATATGCGAACATGCTATTGCAATAAACATGGTAACTCAGTACACTTGACAACCATATAGCAAATTGACTGTTATTTCCCATATGGAACAACTTTTAATTTAACCAAGACCACCATTATGGTGGTTTTTTCTTGCCGATTAGATTGATAATTACCCTTGCTTTTTCTTATCTAATTATCCATAAAAAAACTGTGTCTACGACAATTAGCCGTAAACACAGTCATAATACCAATACTTTCACTAAGCGCGCCCGGGAGGACTCGAACCCCCGACACATAGTCCCGGAAACTATTGCT
>CALAMD010000073.1 GCA_937925695.1 uncultured Bacillaceae bacterium
AGAATCGATCCTCGAACAATTTCTGACATATAGGCACCATAATTCAATCCTATCGTAATGGCACCAACCCAAAAGTCGCTCCCTAAATCAATTTTAAAGACAATCGGTAACGCATAGTATAGCCAAAATAATTGCACAATCAATGAGGTACCCCGAAATATTTCTACATAAAACCCGGTAAACTTCCGAATAATTGTATATTTTGAAAGCCGACCAAAGCCAGCTATAAAAGCCATAAGATAACCAAAGATCGCTGATGTTATTAAAATACCGATCGTAATCTCGATTCCTCGCATGACCGTTGTGAAGATCTGCATTATTTCGCTAATCATCATCACTCCTAACTCGTTCAATAGTTAAATAGATAGAGGGTCTGTCCCCTAAGTAAGGAGCCAGACCCTCTAGGATTTGCTGTGAAAGCATCATCGATTAATATTCTTCCCCACTACAAACCTTTTCTGTGGTAATGTGATCTTCTGGGAAATTACGCTCACGATCAAATCCATTGGCTTCAAGAATGTCTTGAATTGTACCGTCTGCTTTTAATTCAGCTAAGACTTCGTTAAAAGCTTCTAGTAATTCTTGATTGTCTGGGTGAAACGCAACTGCTCCATAACTAGGTACGCCTGGGATGTCCGGTTGTTCAAAATCTTCGACAAATTCAAGGTTATCGGAATTAGCTGACTCCATTGCTTGAAGTAAAGTCATTTCCGTTCCTGTTGTTGCATCCGCGCGTCCCGACTCAACTGCGGCAATCGTTCCGGGAATATCTGAAGCACCTTGAATCTGACTTTCATCTACGCCTTCAGATATGACGAAATCATTTTCAGTAGCTCCTGACATAATTGACACAATAGCATCAGGGTTATCGGCAATATCTTTATAACTGTGTAAATTTAGAGGATTGCCTTTCTGAACGATTAGGCCTTCACCATATTTCATATCAGGTTCAGCAAAAGAAACATTTTCACAACGATCTGGTGTAATCGCCATGCCCGAAGTAATCGCATCAAATTTGCCTGCGCCTAATCCAGGGACGAGTTGATCATAATCAGCAAGGTGTCCTTCCACCTCTTCGATACCAAGTTCTTTAAAGACCGCTTTTGCTGTTTCTACAGATGCACCTGTTAATTCACCATCTTCATTTTCATAGCCATATGGGCTTTCATTCGCAAAACCAACACGCACAAACCCTCTTTCCCTCAACTCATCCAACGTGCTGGCACTATTTTCCTGAACGTCATTATTGGCTTGTACGTTGTTTTCCTGTTCTCCATTATTTTCATTGACATCATCTGCACCACAAGCTGCTACTACGAGCAACAGCAAACCAATTAATGGTGCAAATATTACTTTTCTCATGTAAGAAAAAGACCTCCCATTTTTTTGACGATATTCATGTGGATGCGCATCAATTTTCATGTTAAAAGGTATTAAAGTTGAAATCAAATGCGATAAAAATTCATAGGCAATGATATAAACCGAACTAATCATCTGACGTCAATTAAGCTGACCTAGATAAAAAAATACTAAAAAATGATCGTAATTACTTCGATATCCCTAATATTCGCTAAAAACTAACAATTTTCATGGAAAACAACGGAAATATATTAATCAACATTTAAATTAATACATACACACTACTACATCGGTGAGTGAAATAAATTGGCGGGAAACATAGAGGCTGATTTAGAAATGATCAATAAAATAGACCTTGTTTCATAAAATAAATGGAATAGGCAATTTTATAGTTTTGTAGTATGATGAGATAGATAGAAAACAACATGCAAAGGAGGGGTTGAACTAGTGAAATTACTCTTTATCTGTTTAATTGGTTACTTGTTTGGATGTATTCATGGTTCGCAAATTATTGGAAATTATAAAAATGTAAATATTAAAAAAAGTGGCGTTAAAAATGCCGGTGCTTCAAATACAACCCTTGTTTTAGGTTGGAAATACGGGGTTATTGTAGCGTTAATTGATGTATGTAAAGCAATTATTTCAATCCTATTTATTATATTTTTATTAAACCATTACGGAATTAGCCAAGAAACACAAATTGTTTATATATATTTAAATGCACTTTTCGTGATTATCGGGCATAATTATCCAATTACGATGAAGTTTAGTGGTGGAAAAGGTACGGCTTCTTTTTTTGGCTTAATGTTAATGATTGACTGGAAAACATTTCTTATTGGTTTTTGTATTTTACTTATACTTGCATTTGCCACCGATTATTTGGTAATTGGTGTTTTATCTATGTATATATCATTTGTGTTTTATACTTACTTTTCTTATGGTTGGTTACCCGTTCTTATTGCATTTTGTTTACTGAGTCTAAGTCTCATGAAACATATAGAAAATTATCGACGCATTTTAAATAATCAAGAAATTAGACTATCCAGCTTTTTACGAAATCAAACTTCTTAGCGGATGAAAGGAGGCGTGTAAGGTTCATACTTTACTCTGGATTATTATCATAGCTTTGTTCGTCTTAAGTTTTATTAGTATGATTTATCCTTTCTTGCCTTCTGTGTTATTTATTTGGATAGGTTTTCTCATCTACCACTTTGCTATCAGCCATCAACAGTTGACGATGTTCTTTTGGGTCATGATGGCTATTTTTTCATTGCTTTTGTTCGTAGCAGATATCATTGCAAGTAGTTATTTCGTAAAAAGGTTTGGGGGTAGTAAATGGGGAGAACGCAGTGCCGCTGTTACTGTAATTGTTGGCTCCTTTATTATTCCACCCTTTGGTATGATCGTTTTACCGATCATTGTTGTCATTCTCGTTGAATTATGGCAAAAGCAAACATTGAAAAATGCGATAAGGGCATCAATAGGTTCAATGATTGGTTTTTTAAGTGGTGTGTTTGCTAAAATCATTATACAATTAATCATGATTATTTGGTTTTTGATAACAGTAATATGGTAAGAGCATCAAGAGAGAAAGGATTTTATTATGGAAAAACCAGCAAGAGTAATGACGATCGCCGGTTCATCATCAGGTGGAAGTGCAGGGATACAAGCTGATCTAAAAACTTTTCAAGAACTCGACGTTCATGGAATGAGTGTCATTACTGCGATTGTCGCTAGACATCCGGTAACAAATCAAAATGTCCATTTACAGACACTAGAAGCGATTGAAGCCCAGTTCTTTACGGCACGAAGACAAATTGGTCTTGATGCCATTAAGATTGGGATGTTATTTTCCAAAGAGATTATCGCGAAAGTAGCCGAGTTACTGGAACAAGCAAAAATTGACAAAATTGTCCTTGATCCAGTCATGGTTGGAAAACTAGATTCCAAGTTGCTTGCTGATGATGCAGTAGATTTGCTAACAGAAAAATTAATACCTAAAGCAACCATTATTACACCAAATATGCCAGAAGCTTCATTTCTACTTGGCGGTCGCCCGGTCAAAACTGTTGAAGACATCATTCAAGCCGCCATTGATTTACATAAATTAGGGCCGAACTATGTTTTGGTAAAAGGGGGACGTTTAGCAGGGCCAGCGATAGACGTTTTATATGACGGGCAGACCTTAACAGCTTTTGAAGCACCACGGATTCCTACGAAAAACACGAGTGGGGCTGGCTGTACATATTCAGCAGCGATTACAGCCGAAATCGCTAAAGGCAGTACGGTTGAGAAGGCTGTTCAAGTGGCTAAAGAGTTTGTCACTGCTTCCATTGCATATGGATTTTCTTACACCGAATTGGTAGGACCAACCTATTTAGCAGCTTTACGAAACAAAGGAATGCCTTATCCAATAAAAATACAACAAATTTCAAAATAAAGGTTGTAAATTTTCAGTAAATGTAGTACGATTTATAATTATAAGCAAAATTGTTCAATGATTCACAATCATTTTTTATAATTGAATGATTGGTTGTCATAATAGAAAAGGGTAAATAATTTATCTTTTAACTATATATTAAGGGGGATATTTTTAATGAAACGGGCATTGATTAATGTCGATTATACGTATGACTTTGTCGCGGAAGATGGGAAATTAACGTGCGGTAAACCAGGGCAAGCGATTGAAGAAAAAATTACAGCCATAACAGAAGAGTTCATTAAAGCTGGTGATTTCGTAGCATTCGGTATTGATGCTCATAATGAAGACGATCCATATCATCCAGAAAAGGATTTGTTTCCCGCTCATAATATTGTAGGGACAAAAGGGAAAGAGTTATATGGTCGGTTAGCCGATGTTTATGAAAAAAATAAGCATTTAGACAATGTTTATTATTTTGATAAAACCCGTTATAGTGCTTTTGCAGGTACAGATTTAGAAATTAAATTACGAGAAAGAAAGATTGAAGAAGTTCATATTGTGGGAGTTTGTACTGACATTTGTGTTTTGCATACAGCGGTAGACGCCTATAATAAAGGCTTTGACATCGTCATTCATAAAGATGCGGTTGCCAGTTTCAATCAAGCAGGGCATGAATGGGCACTCAACCATTTCACTTCTACTTTAGGAGCAAAAGTGATCTAAATCACTTCTGCTGTTAAAGTTCATGACTTTGGTTGATGTTGATCAAGTTAGTTAGACTTTAGCTATCGTTTTACTTATCCATGTTATTGATTGAATTAACAGAAAAATAAAAACAATTTAACATTAAGGAATGGAGAGAAGGTTATGTTACAAGATACAAAGATATTACGGATCCCAGGCCCATCACCAATTCCACCTAGCGTAGAACGGGCGATGATTCAGCCGATGATTGGTCATCGGGGCAACGAAACAGCTGCGTTAATTGAGAGAATTAAGCCGAATTTGAAAAAGGTTTTCGGTACAAAAGAAGATGTGTTGATCATAACTGGTTCAGGGACCTCAGGCTTAGAAACAGCCGTTGTCAATGCAGTCTCTGCTGGCGATGAAGTGTTAGTCATTGTCACAGGAGCATTTGGTGATCGTTTTGCTAAAATTTGTGAAACATATCAAATGAAAGTTCATCGTCTTGATGTGACTTGGGGAGAGGCAGTTGATCCAGCTGCTGTCCAAGAGGTTCTCGTGAATAATCCTAATATTAAGGCTGTATTTGCTACGTATTGCGAAACATCAACAGCAGTGATTAATCCAATTGCAGAGATAAGTCAAGTTGTCAGAGAAAACTCAGAGGCCCTTGTAATTGTCGATGGGGTTTCTTGTGTCGGTGGTATCGACACGCGAATGGACGAATGGGGAGTAGATATTTTCGTCACTGGAACCCAAAAGGCGATGATGCTGCCAGCCGGATTAGCCTTTATTGCTGTCAGTGAACGGGCTTGGAAAACAATCGAAGCGAATAAACAGCCACGATTTTACTTAGACTTAGTTAAATATCGTGATAGCTTAGCATCAAATTCAACTCCGTTTACCCCAGGATTATCCTTACTATTTGGTTTAGAGCAAGTTCTTGCGTTGTTTGCTGAAGAAGGCCTAGGTAATGTATACAAACGTCATAGCTTAATGCGGGATATGACGAGAAGTGCCATGAAGGCCCTTGGTGTACCGTTGTTAACGACTGATGAAGTAGCTTCACCAACGGTTACTGCGATTAAACCAGATGATTTTGACGGCGAAAGTCTGCGTAAACAAGTGAAGCAGGACTTTAATTTAGATTTAGCTGGTGGCCAGCAACATCTGAAAGGAAAAATTGTTCGGATTGGACATATGGGTTATTGTACGCCAGCTGATGTCCTGCAAACAATCAGTCTAATTGAAGTTGGCTTAAAGAAAATTGGTAAAGATATTGAACTTGGAAAAGGTGTCGCAGCAGCACAAGAAGTTTTTATTAATTGGAACAATAACTAGACTAAAAACAACTTTTTATAGCTGGATGAGTAGGACAAAGTTTTTTACAAGGATTTGGTCAAAGTCACTTGCCAAATCCTTATGATTCTTTTAAAGTATAAGGATAAAAGCTTTGTGAAATATTGTTGAGCGAGAATGAATTTTCAGGGGGACGAACAACATGACCTATAAAGTATTGGTAGCCGACCCATTAAGTGAAGATGGCCTCCAGCCACTTTACCAAGCCGATGGGTTTGAAGTAGTAGTTGCTACAAATTTAAGCAAAGAAGCTTTGCTTGAAAAAATGAAAGATGTGGATGCATTGCTTGTGCGTAGTCAAACACAAGTAACAGCAGAAGTAATTGAGAGTGGCGAACGATTAAAGGTGATTGGCCGCGCCGGTGTCGGTGTCGATAATATTGATTTAAAAGCGGCAACGGAAAATGGTGTGATTGTCGTCAATGCACCAAACGGTAATATCAATTCTGCCGCAGAACATACGATAGCGATGCTCATGTCGCTAGCCCGAAATATCCCACAAGCATATCATTCATTAAAGAATGGTAAATGGGATCGGAAATCATATATTGGCGTTGAGTTAAAAGGAAAAACACTAGGAATTATTGGTCTTGGCCGGATTGGAACTGAGGTAGCTAGAAGAGCTAAGGGCGAAAGAATGAATGTCATTGCTTATGATCCATTTTTAACCGAAGAAAAGGCAGAAAATTTGGGCATTGGTTATGCTACCTTTGAAGAAGTTCTACAAACCGCTGACTTTATTACCGTGCATACACCACTATTAAAAGAAACACGTCATATGATCAACAAAGATGCTTTTGCTATGATGAAAGATAACGTTCGGATTATTAACTGTGCCCGTGGTGGAGTCATTGATGAGGATGCATTATACGATGCGATTGTAAGTGGTAAAGTAGCTGGTGCAGCTATTGATGTTTTTGAAGAAGAGCCTGCTGTTGGCCATAAATTACTTGAATTGGACCAAGTCATTGCCACACCACACCTTGGTGCTAGCACGATTGAAGCCCAAGAGAATGTCGCCATTGATGTGAGCGAAGATGTTGTGAACATTTTAACTGGTGGCTTGGCTACACATCCAGTCAACATGCCATCAGTACCACAAGAAGTCTTGAAGAAAATTGAGCCTTACTTTAATTTGGCTGAAAAATTAGGGGTATTTTTATCCCATATTGCTGACAAGGGGATTGAAGAATTCAATGTATACTACGCCGGAGAGTTATCAGCAAATGATGTTGCACCAATTACAAGAAATGCTGTCAAAGGCTTTTTATCCTACCATTTAGGTTCACGGGTCAATGATGTTAATGCTGCTTATCTAGCTGAAAAACGTGGCATCGTTGTTCACGAACAAAAAACATCTAAGACGAGAGGTTTCACGAACTTATTAACTGTTGAAGTAAAAACAAAGACAACGACTCATCAAGTAGTCGGAACATTGCTTAATGGACTAGGTGCCAGAATTGTAAAAGTGGATGATTACACGATGGACGTTATCCCAGAAGGTCACTTAATTATGATCCACCATAAAGACCAACCTGGTGCCATCGGAAAAGTCGGTACACTCCTTGCTGAAAATGGTATTAACATTGCGACAATGCAAGTGGGCCGTGCCGAAGTTGGTGGAAAAGCAATTATGATGCTTACCGTTGACAAACCATTGGAACAAGAAAAATTATCTGCTATTACAGAAGTAAAAGATATATATCAAGCAACAGCCATTGATTTATAAACAAAACGATCCTGATTTTCTTTATGAGAAGATTAGGATCGTTTTTTATCATTTGGTAGTAAATATTGAACTGATGTCATTTCCCCAAATTGACCAGTTAAAGCATAAAAGATGACCTATCTCAAGGGTCTAGCATCTAATCGTTACTGAAGTATAGGCAAAAATGTATATTAACGATTGAGTAATAGAGTCAATGTCCCATTCGCTGTCATTATTGATTTGAAATGTCACTAAGGGTTGTTTTAAGTACTCCTCGCCATTGAAATTTGATTAAAGATGTTGCTAAGGGTTGTTTTAAGTACTCCTCGCCGTTGAAATTTGTTAAAGATGTTGCTAAGAGTAGTTTTAAATACATACTCGCCGTTATATTTGGTTATAGATGTAACTAAGGATCGTTTAAGTACCCGTTTTAGGGTGAAAATATGAGTATACGGGCACATAGAATAGATTAATACGTCCATTCAGAACCAATATAGAAGTAACATGTAACATTTGAGTTTTTATTGACGCCGAAAATATGATTAAACAAGTAAATGATGTTTTGTGAGTTTTATCTAGCTTTTGTATTAATAAAACCTCAAATTTCCTCAATAAGCGAACAGGGCCTTTAAAAATACTTTTTCCGTAAATCTTCCTTCATTGAGATACACCATCTACGCAATGACTATTCCTAATTTGAATAAATTTTTGAAAATTCATTTGACAAACTCATTCTACTCGAGTAGAATAAAAATTAATTCTATCGCAGTAGAATGGAATGAGGAGGATTAAAAGAAAGATGAAATTATATGATTCCGAATTGAAAGTAATGGATATTTTATGGGAAAAAGGTGAAACAGCAGCAAAAGACATCGCCGCTATATTAAAAAAAGAAGTGGGTTGGAGTAAATCAACGACCTATACTGTTCTTAAAAAATGTATTGAGAAAAAGGCGATTGAACGAGTTGAGCCAAATTTTATTTGTCGCCCATTAATCTCCAAAGAAGAAGTGCAGCTTTATGAGACAAATGAATTGATTGAAAAAATGTATGACGGGGCAGCTGATCAATTAATTGCCAATCTATTAGATCGTCAAGAATTAACACCAGATGAAATCAAGCGACTAAAGGAACTCGTTAAAAACCTGGAGTGATCAGTAATGAGTATTTTAAAAATGAGCATGATGGCGTCAATTTTAATTATCATCATTACGCTAATTAGAATGTTTGCCATTCATAAATTGCCAAAACAAATATTTGTCCTACTATGGAGTATTGTTTTATGTCGATTAATCATTCCATTTTCAATTCCGATAAATATTTTTGCTAAGGAGCAACAAATAGAACCTATTGGTGAAGGTATATTTGACTCGAGACACTTTGAAAAGATGATGGTACGAAATGATAACGTCGTAGCCCATCAATTTATTTATCAAGATCTAAGTCTCGCTAACCAAAGCCATGGATCTATTTCCCCTTACATGTTGTTATGGCTTTTAGGTTCTATTTTCCTTGCTACCTATTTTATCGTTACACATATAAGATTTGTCAGAGAATACGAAACTTCATTACCAGTTTGGCATCCGAATATAAATCAATGGTTGTCTACTTGTCCATTAAAGAGAAGGATAGATGTTAGAGAATCAGATAAAATTGTTTCACCACTAACGTATGGACTTTTTCGGCCTATCATTCTATTACCGAAAGGAACAGACTATAACAATATACGTCACTTGAATTATGTGCTAACCCATGAGCTGATCCATATCAAGAGATTAGATGTTTTATACAAATGGTTGTTAGTGATAACGCTATGCATGCATTGGTTTAATCCAATAGTTTGGCTATTTTATCGATTAGCTAATCGGGATCTTGAACTATCATGTGATGAAGCAGTGGTTAAGAAATACGGTGAATCAAACAAAGCAGAATATGCCTTAACTTTGATTAACTTAGCAGAAAAAGGAAGTAAGTGGGCACCCTTTTTAAGTAGTTTTAGCAAAAATTCCATCGAAGAAAGAATTATCGCGATTATGAAACCAAGGCGTAAAAATATCATTGGCGTTTTACTCACAATGGTATTAATTTTCGGGACCACACTAGTTACTTATGCAGACACAAATGTAGCTTCCAATCAGGCAGGCGCTCGTTCGCTTCAGTTTTATGATCAAGTGGTTTCGGCGGAGGATTTCAAGCGTTTTGCCAGTCCCTATGGCGTTTCTGATAAGGTATATATTGATAAAAATGCTGAGGAAAGGCTGTTTATTGAAGGGGCTGTTTTTACCGAACAACATGTTTATGCACTCATCGGGCTAGCAGGAAATGTTAATCATGCTCTAGAGATGACTGGTCAATTTGTTGAAAGAAATCATCAGTCAATTTATGATTTGGCGGATAATTTTAAAGAAATAAATCCTCAGGACGATATTCGGTATTTTTTATATCATGGTGAGTTTACAGACGAGGAAATAAATTTCCATGACCATATAGGTGGCTACCTGAATTTAAATCTACGCATTCATGATAAAGATTATCAGTTGAAGGCAACAGTTTCACATGTAGCCAAAGAATCTTTATTATTTGTCCCTGAAACAGATGAGGATCATGATATTTTCTATGACACGATTTTATTAACGCCTCGTGGATTACATTTGATTGGTCAAAGTGATGAATTAACAATTAGTAAAGGTAAAATTGAGTACCCTCATTATCAGATAACAATTGTTAGAAACAATGATCAATTGATCAATATTAATTATGACAATAGTGGCTTAACCATTGATCATGATTTTGAGATTGAAGGCGGGCGTGGTAGTAACCATGAAGGCGAATTCTATCATACGTGGCATTTTAAAAATATTGAATTGGATTTAACAGACATAACAGCTGTGATCATTAATGGGGTAACCTATCACGTATCTAATGATTAATGTAGCAGATTTACAATAATTTTTGAACTTCATAAGCAATCTAACAATGGGAAAACAGATGCAACAATGATTGAACATTCATACATTCACTGGATTTTAAATAGAATGGGAGATTGAAAGACTTGAAAACATTTATTTCTCTCTTAGCTGTGCATTTTCGTCAGGCTGTTTTTTCGTTCCGTTTTCTATTTAGTGTATGCGCTGTTGTCTTAGTGCTTACGTTTACGGTTTGGGATTGGATTACGAATTTTGAGCCTCACCATGACGCCATCTATTTTTATGTCATCGGAATTGGAGGTGGGAGTTTATTTTTACTGACGGGTATTATACCGCTATTTACCTTTGCTACTTCATTCGCTAGTGAATGGGAGCAGCGGGCTACGAGTTTTTGGATGATTCGGACAGGTATTCGTACATATTCCGTTAGTAAAATCATCATGACAGCCCTTACTGGATTTTTAGTGACAGCCCTTGGGTTTTGTTTATTTATTTTATTGCTGGCGATCAAGTATCCCCTTTTATCATTTATTAGTACGGGGGATGCTTATGTAGGCTTATTAGAAGAAGAAGCGCCAGTCAAATATTTGCTGTTTCATATTACACATACCTCGTTAACATCTGCATTATTTGCTGTCACTGCTCTATGGGTTTCAACCTATATTCCGAACACCTTTGTGACGATTGCTTCACCTCTTGTTATATATATGATCGCTCATCGCTTCACGAGTCAACTTGAGATTCCCGAGTATTTAAAAGCCCTTACGATCGTTGAGACTACTTATGATGCTGGATCACCTATATCCACGCTGTTATTAAAACTCGTCACTGTTGTGGTTCTCTGCATGTTGATGGGATTTATGATCGTTAGACAAATACGAAGGAGGGTATTCCATGCCTAATGTAAGGCTTGTCCTATTTAGCGCCCTAGTGAATGTTAAAAAATGGCCCGTTAACCCACGGATTTATACATTAATCGCTTTGATTATTGCCTTTCTTGCCTATCATACGGCCGGTTTAACTGAATTGGCTAAAGAGCAGGGACTATCGCTCACACCCTGGATATTACCCCACCTTATGAATCCCCCTGTGTTGCAAGTGTTTGGCTGTTTAACGATTTTAATGTTTAGTGATGCGCCCTTTGTCGATCGACATATGCCTTTTATCGTTGTTCGATCAGGGAGGAAAAATTGGATTTTCGGGCAATTAGTCTATATTTTTGTTGCATCATTTATTTACACATTATTTATTTTTCTTGTGTCTATTTTAGTACTCGTTCCTCAAGTTAAATTTTCCATGGATTGGGGAGTCGTATATAAGAGTTTAGCGATGGATTATAGTTTAGCACCTAGGGCAACAGTTTTTTTTAGCGAGGAGTTAATGAACATATTTTCACCGATCTCGGCAACTTTAATTAGTTTAGGCCTAATTTGGCTGGGAGCGGTATTTATTGGTGTATTAATTTTTTGTTTTAATATTGTTATCGGTCATATGAGTGGTTTGATTGCTGCTGGATTTTTCATCTTTATGTCCATATTTTCAATTGTTCATGGGCGCATCGTTCTAGGAGAATGGATTATCTACATTTCGCCTATTAGTTGGATGAGTATATCCTTTATTGATTGGAATGGGACTGGTGATTTTCTATTGCCATCGGTGCAATATGTGTTAGGCTTTTTCATTGTCACAATCATCGTTATGAGTGTAGCTGCAATCAAAGTATTTTGTAAAAAAGATGTCCAAATTTAGGAGGTGGACTGGCTATGGTGACTTATAAAGTAGAGGTAAAACATGCGGTGAAAAAATTTAAAGAGACGACTGCGCTAAAAGATGTTTCCGTCAAATTTGAGTCTGGTAAAATCCATGGGGTCATTGGTAGAAATGGTTCTGGAAAAACAGTCTTATTTAAGGCAATTTGTGGATTTATGAAACTTGATTCAGGCTCAATCACTGTTAATGGTCAGGAAGTGAAGCCGGCTGTAGCTCAAGATATTGGTCTCATTATTGAAGAGCCTGGTTTCATTGGCACGCTTAGTGGGTTTAAAAATTTACAGTTATTAGCTTCCATCCATCGAAAAACATCCGATGAAGATATTCGCAAAACCCTTGTGCAAGTTGGGCTTGATCCAGATAGTAACAAACATGTTCGCAAATACTCACTAGGTATGCGGCATCGACTTGGAATTGCTCAGGCGATTATGGAAAATCCAGATTTGTTAATTTTAGATGAACCGATGAATGGATTGGATAAACAAGGCGTACTCGAGATGAGGGAATTATTTAAACAGTTAAATCGGCAAGGGACGACGATTATCTTATCTTCCCATTACGCGGAAGATATTGAAGCACTGTGTGATACTGTTTGTGAAATGGACCAAGGAACGTTAACGAGGTTAAAGATATAATTGGCGGATGACGGTGAAATAATCATAGTTGGATTTTACGTGCTATTGTTTGCAGTTGAAATAACCTAAAGGAGGAGGAACGACCCTTGAAGAATATGCTGACTGCCATACCTGTTACCATACTGTTGCTTCTTTTTACAGGTTGTGAAGAGCAAATTGAAAACAAACCAGAATTAAATTCCATCGATGTACCAGAACATCTTGTGATTGAGCTTGATGATGAACACGTAAATGAAGTTGAAACCGCTAGAATACATACAGCAAAATTTTTAGAATTGGATCCTCAATTGGTGGCAGAACAAGTATTGGCCGAGGACATTCATACAACTGAAGTTTACGCCATGGGTTTACAGTTTCAGACGGCGGGGGAAGGCATCGAAGAATATTTAACAGTGTATGATGGTGGAAAAGCCTTTGGCAAATATAAAGATCAAGTAGATGGTGGATTTACCTATTCAAAATATGTAAAGGAAAAATTAATTCCATATTCTAATGTTGTTTCAATTGATCCAGGACCACCAATATTTGGCTCACAAATAAATAAGCATGATTTGACGAGTGATTTTCAAACGTTCGTTGATTTGGAATTTATGGCTTACGAGGAAGTAGAACAGGTCATTTTAGCATGGTTTGAAAAAATAGGCATAACCGACATTGAAACAGAAGTTATTTATGCCCTTGATGCAGAAACCATGGATATGCATTATCAACGTTTTTTAGAGGTTGTCGGTGAAGCGAGTGATTTCAACTGGACGAAAGATGAGGAAGCATATTTAGTTCATCTTCGCCAAGTAATTGATCAAATCCCATTAATCAATTACATTTGGCAACAAGAAGTGAGGCAGGGGAACGAAGTCACAGAAACGCAATTATATGTTCTTTATAATCAAGACGGCGTTTATTCAGCTGATGTTCGCCAACTATATCACATTATAGAAAGCAGTGAGGAATACGAGTTGATTAGTAGTCAAGAAGCGCTACAGATACTCATTGATCATTATCAGGCGCAAATCATAACGACGGAAACAAAGGTTGATCAGATGACCTTGTATTACGTTGGGGTCGTTGATGGTGATCAATATCAATTGGTACCAGCGTGGGTATTTAGAATAGCTGAATTTAAAGAGAGTGTTTCTGATGATGGCAAATCTGAACCGTATTATGATTACAGCTTTTATGTGATTAATGCTGTTAATGGTAATCGAATTTCCAAGTCTAGTGAGACCCAGTAGCCTAGTCAACCATATGAGGATTATTTTAATTACAACTCGTTGTTGTAATTGGATAGCAGATGTAACTAAGGTGTGTTTTAGATAC
>CALAMD010000074.1 GCA_937925695.1 uncultured Bacillaceae bacterium
GCGATGAAAGACGAGCGTGTCCATGCAAGTAAAGTGTTGAAAGGACCTGAAACAACTACATTTTCAGGGGATAAAGAAGCACTTATCGAGTCCATTCGTCGCGCGCTTTACATGAGTAAAATTTGTTCCTATGCCCAAGGATTTGCACAAATGCGCGCTCAGTCCAAAGAAAGCAATTGGAATCTAAACTATGGTGACATTGCGATGATTTGGCGTGGTGGCTGTATTATTAGAGCCCAATTCTTACAGAAGATTAAAGATGCCTTTGATAAAGATGCAGATTTACCGAACTTATTACTCGATGATTATTTCAAAGAGATTGTTGAAAATTATCAAGCAGACTTGCGTAAAGTCGTTGCCCTTGCAGTAGAGCAAGGTATTCCAGTGCCATCTTTTGCTAGCGCGATTGCTTACTATGATAGCTATCGTTCTGCAGATCTACCGGCTAACCTCATTCAGGCCCAGCGTGACTATTTCGGTGCCCATACGTATGAGCGTAAAGATAAAGAAGGTACTTTCCATACAAATTGGTTTTAACTGTTTAAGTTAAATGAAAAAAATAAGGACATAACATATTTTGTTAACGAATATGTTATGTCCTGTTTTATTAGTAGGAAAAATCATTATACAGAATGAGTATGAAGGTTCGGCCAAGGCAGGAACTCAACTTTTAAAGCATAGGAAAAATCATTCAACATCTATGCATGGGCATCTATTAGCATTCAAGATTCGGTCAGGGCAAAAACTCAACATCATAAAGATTCTATTCCCGCCACAATGATCATACATCTACTACAAAATTTTCATCTCATTGTTATTTTCTACCAAATCACCATCAAGTGTTAAAAATAATTCTGGTACTTCGAGAAAATGTTGAATGGCCATTGCGCAGGCACCCATGACACAAGAATGATTACCAAGATCAGAAATAAAAATATCCCGATATTGACTAACCGATGAGCGTAAGTTATTCTTAATTTCCTCAATCGTTTCTGGGTACATTTTTAAAATATCACTTGTAATAACGAGAACTTCAGGGTTATACAGATTGATCACATTATTTAATCCAATTGACAAATTTTTAATAAATAATTGCAATTCTTCCACCGCAACTGGATCTGCATCAGCGATAAATTGCTGTATATCATCAGCTTTTAAGTTTGGGCGCTTTAATTTGTTGGCGATCTGGTTGATCAAGACGGTTTCCGAAGCATACAATTCCCAGCAACCCTTATTACCGCATTTGCATGATTTCCCATTCGGCGAAATAATCATATGCCCCATTTCACCAGCAAAACCATGGAATCCTTTTTGTAATTTCCCATCGATAATAATCCCAGCACCAATTCCAGATGTCAATATAATCGTTACCAAATCGGTACTACCATGATATTGATAGACTTTTTCAGCATAGGCCGATAAATTCGCATTATTTTCAATCATGATATTGAGGTCTAGGGCATCACTTAAATCCTGTTTTAATTGTTTTTGCTTCCATTGATATTTCGGGACAAAATTAATTGTCTCATCGTTGCTTACGCTACCATGGATGCCGACCACTGCACCAATGAGGCCATAACGACAATTAGACCATTGCTCTTGGACTTGGCGAATATGATTGATAAGCAAATCGACAATTTCCTCATAACGATCCGTATCAAAATAAACCGTTTCAGTATCAACTGGATTTCCACCTAAATCACAAACTGTATACTGTATTTGATGGTAGTCTAAATCGATCCCCAGGACATAGCCAATGCTACGATTAATCGATAACATAATCGGTCTTCTGCCAACAGCATGATGGATCTGCTCTGTTTCCGTTATCAATTCATCTTTTAATAAATCTGCGACCTGCACAGAGATCGTCGCCTTGTTTAAACCGGTAATTTTTGCTAATTCTGCCCTTGAGATGGACTGGTGTTTAATAATTTCTCGAAGAATAATCCCTCTATTAATTTGTTTAATATAAGCTCCGTCACCTGTAATCATCTCATTATCCTCCACATTTTTATTCATGTATAATTAACTAAAGAATAATCTTAATTCGTTTGCTAGACAAAGTTAAAACAAATCATAGCATGACTGATAAAATAAATGTTTATCTTACGTTTTAGTCTGTAGATCGCTTACAAAAGGATAGTATGATAAATGGGTTTTACTCTGCTGATTGCTTGCAAATGTAAAGTAAAACAAATATTTATCCTACATTATAACAAAGAAAGGGAGCTTTGAAATGAAAATTTTCTATTTCGATTGTTTTTCTGGGATGAGCGGCGATATGGTTATTGGCGCTTTGCTTGATGCTGGAGCCAATGCCGATATGCTCGTTGAAGAATTAAGCAAGTTAGACTTAGCTGATGAATATGAAATAACTTGGAAAAAAGTAAATAAACAGGGCATTACGAGTACGAAGTTTGATGTTATGTTGAAAAACGATGAGCAGTTGGAGGTGCATCATCATAATCATCGAGATAGTCAGCATGGTCATCACGACAATCATCATAAACACCAACACCGCAATCATGTACGTCAGCACGATCATGAAGAGCACTACGCACATGCAGATCAGCATGCGCATCATGACCACGATCATGCTCATAATGGGCATCACCACCATAATCATGCTCACCATCGTACATATCGCCATATTGTTGAACTTATTCAAAACGCCGCTTTGACGGACAATGTAAAAACAATAGCCATCAATATTTTTACCAAAATTGCGAAAGCAGAGGGCAGAATTCATGGCGTTCCTATGGAAGATGTCCATTTCCATGAAGTCGGTGCGGTTGATTCGATCATCGACATCGTCGGCACAGCAATTTTAATTGATCAGTTAAAAGTCGATCGAATCATATCTTCACCAATCCCAGTTGGATCAGGAAAAATAAGGATTGATCATGGTATTTATCCAGTTCCTGCTCCGGCAACATTAGAAATTTTACGAGGTATTCCATTAGCGGCCAGTAATATTAAAGGTGAATTAACAACACCAACCGGCGCAGCAATTGCTTCCGTATTGTCAAAGGAGTTCGGCCCGATGCCATCAATGACCGTTGATACCATCGGTTATGGTGCTGGGACAAAGGATATCCCTAATCATCCCAATGTACTGCGTGTAGTGATCGGCCAAAAGTAGCATATTGACCTGGCTTGATGTGCTATCAGGAAGGAAGAATTGGTGCGTACCGGGTGAAAGTTGATCCAAACTGCTGTGAAGTTGCTCGTGAATAAGCGGAAGTTGATCCTAACTGATGTGAAGTCGCTCGTGAATGAGCGAAAGTTGATCCATAATATGTAAAACTCGCTCGAAAATGGTAGAAAGTTGATCCAAACTGTGTGGAAGTCGCTCGAAAATGGTAGAAAGTTGATCCTAACTGATGTGAAGTTGCTCGTGAACGGACAGAAATCCGATCGTTATTTTGTAGTACTCATGCGTGATCGTGCATCAGACAGCCATCCCCCCTGATAGTAAAAATGACAACTTGAAATAAATAAAAATAGATCACTTTAATTCTTATCATTGCAGACCATTAGATCATTGACGGTCATTCACTTAAATGATACTCTATAATCAATAATTAGTTTGGCGGACAAACATATTAGAATAGCTTGTTTACTGGTAGAGAGGAACGAACCAGAGGACAAACAAAGATTAATAATCCCTTTTAATTATATTTTGAGAAGGCTTACATAAAAGGCGAAAAAATAAGGAAGTGATAAATATGAGTATTATCCAAGAACTTGTGAAAGATATTCCTATTCCGAAAATGTTAAAGGTTAGGCAAACCTTTGATGACGAAAAGCTTAATGATGTTGAAGGAGCTCTTCGTGAACAATTGAATCAAGCACATATTCGTAATCAGATCAAACCTGGTATGGAAATTGCAATTGCGGTTGGTAGTCGCGGGGTCGATAAAATCGTCGAGGTTACGGCTGAAACGGTGAAATTTTTACAGGGATTAGGTGCGAAGCCGTTCATCGTGCCTAGCATGGGGAGTCATGGTGGAGCAACAGCTGAAGGACAAAAAGCAGTCCTTGCCCATTTGGGTGTGACGGAAGAAACTGTCAATGCTGAAATCCGCTCGTCCATGGAAGTTGTGAAGATTGGTGAGTTAGACAATGGGCTTCCTGTCTATATTGATAAATATGCCTCTGAAGCTGATGGTATTGTTGTCATCAACCGTGTGAAACCCCACACAGCTTTTCGTGGTAAAGTGGAAAGTGGCATCATGAAAATGATTGCTATCGGTTTAGGTAAGCAAAAAGGCGCCGAGGCTTGTCACCAATTAGGTTTTAAGCATATGGCTGAGCACATTATCCTCATGTCCAGGATGATTATTGAAAAAATGCCGATTCTTTTTGGAGTGGCTACCGTAGAAAATGCTTTTGATAAAGTTGCGACCGTAGAAGTGCTCGCATCTGATGAAATTGAAGAACGGGAAACAGAACTACAAAAATTGGCCAAAAGTCTCTTACCGAAAATTCATATTGATCAAATCGATGTGTTAGTCATTGATCAAATTGGGAAAAATATTAGCGGTGACGGCATGGATCCAAATATTACTGGGCGTTATCCGACACCATATGCCCACGGGGGGCCTGAGGTTACCAAAATGGTCGTTCTTGACTTAACGCCTGAAACAGAAGGGAATGCTAACGGTGTAGGAACAGCTGATTTTACGACGAAACGCCTGGTTGAAAAAACCGATTGGGCAGCTACCTATGCTAATGGTCTCACGTCAACAGTCGTAGCACCGACCAAACAAGCGACAACCCTTGATAATGATCGTCAAGCCATTCAAGCTGCGATTAAAACGTGTAACATTTTAGATTTTACCAAAGTAAGAATGGTTCGGATTAAAAATACATTAGAGCTTAGCGAAATCGAAGTATCTGAAGCATTATTAGATGAGGTGAAACAGAACGAAAACCTCACGCCAATTACGGATCTTTATGAATTAGCATTCGATGAAAATGGCAACTTGTTTTAACTGGGGTTAAGGATTGTGCGCAATTTATAGGACGCACTTCGTACCCGGTGTTACAAACCAGTCCAACTAAAAAAATAAAACAGAGCGTTTATAAATATTTTATTCCTTCTGCTCAGGAAAAGCTTTGGGGAGATTCCAAAGCTTTTTCTATGTAAAACATTCGGCAATAAGGTCTATAATCAACATTTTTTATGATCCATTTAAGTCGACATCGGTATGTTTTCAACCGATTCCTAAAAAAATCTAGATAGCAAAATCACTTAAAAATAGGGTATGATCATGTTAGGAGGGATCGCATGGGACAGGAATTAATCCTCGCCCTTGATATTGGTACGACGAGTGCAAAAGCAGTTATCTTCGCGTTAAATGGAAAATTAATTGCGGAAGCAGAATGTGAAATAACGTCTTTTTACCCTGAAGCAGATTGGGTTGAACAGGATCCAATTGAAATCGAGCGGGCTTCAGTTAAAGCCATCAACGATGTAATTGAAAAAGCAAAAGTAGATTCAAAACAAATTTTAGCATTAGGTCTTTCAACGGCAATGCATTCGCTTATTTGTGTAGATGATGACTTTCAGCCTTTATCGAGGGCGATGATTTGGGCAGATGGTCGAAGCAGTGTCCAAGCTGACTATTTGAACCGGACAAAAGGGAAAGATTTTTATCGAAAAACAGGGATGCCAGTGCATCCAATGTCCCCATTTACAAAAATATTGTGGATGAAAGAAACAAATTTCGATCCTTATCACGAGGCAGCATATTTTGTTTCTGTTAAGGAATTTGTTCTTTATAAGTGGTTCAATCGTCGAATCATCGATTATGGCATGGCCTCAGCAACAGGATTATTTAATTTACATACATTTGATTGGGACGCTGAAGCAATGGAGATGACAGGGATTTCGCGGGATCAACTATCTGAAATTGTCCCACCAACTGAAATTTTAACAGGAATTGATGAGCAGATTGCCGAGGAGATGGGAATTTCCTCAGAAATACCGGTCGTGATTGGCTCAGCTGACGGACAATTAGCCAATTTAGGAAGCGGCGCGATTGCCCCTGGGGAAGTGGCTATTTCAGCTGGAACGAGCGGTGCGATCCGCCAAATGATTCAAGGATTTGAGGTCAGTGAGAATGCGGAAACATTTTGCTATGCCTTCACCGATCAATTATCGATTATTGGTGGTCCAACGAATAATGGTGGGATTGCTTTGCAGTGGATAAAAGACCTGCTAGAATTTGACGGTAGCTTCGATGAATTAACAGCGGAAGCCGAGCAAGTTGAACTAGGCGCAGACGGGGTAATTTTCTTCCCGTTTATCAATGGCGAGCGCGCACCACTGTGGAATCAGCATGCCAAAGGGAATTTCTTCGGATTATCCGTTACTCATAAAAGAAAACACTTAGTTCGAGCCGTACTAGAAGGCATCACTTTTAATTTATATCATATCGGACAAGCGCTAGAAAAACAGGCCGGCCGACCGGAAAAAATCTATGTGAACGGCGGATTAGCAAGATCACCATTATGGATCCAAATGTTGTCTGATGTATTTGGCCAAGAAGTCTATGTATCCGAAAGCCATCACAGCGCTGCCTGGGGCGCAGCTTGGACAGCATTAGTCGCCATTGGCAAAGTTGAATCATTTGAGCAAATTAAGGACAATATACCAATCGCCCAAGTTGTCCAACCCGATCAAGAAAAACACGAACAATATGCGGAAGTATTTAAAAAATATCAAGCCCTGTTAGCTGATATAGCGAAGCATTTTTAGTGGGACGTTGAGCTGATCGATATGGAATTCGAGTGAGACGCTGAACTGATCGATATGGAATTCGTATTGTAATGTGGACGGATGGAAGTTGCTCAGTGATGGGTGGGGATCGATCTTGATGTGGGTAAGTTGATCCGTTATGAATGTGGCTCGCTCGTTAAGTGGGTTAGTCAATTCGTTATGTGCGAACTCGCTCGTGGACAGTCAGAAGTTGATCCAAACTTGTGCGAAGTCGCTCGTCAACGGAGCAAAAGTTGATCCAAACTGGTGCGAACTCGCTCGTGGACAGTCAGAAGTTGATCCAAACCGGTATGAAGTCGCTCGTCAACGGGCAAAAGTTGATCCAAACTGGTATGAAGTCGCTCGTAAACTGGCAGAAGTCGATCCAAACTGGTGCGAACTCGCTCGACAACGGAGCAAACTCGATCCAAAACGGCCTCTATTAGCTCGTGCAATGACGCCCCGCCCTCACATCAACAATCAGCATTAGTAAGGTGAGTGAAAAAATGGAAGATATTTTAAAGAAAGTTCATCAAGGTAAATTGAGTGTGGATGAAGCGATGAAACAATTGGAATCCTATGAAAATTTAGGTTTCGCTAAAGTAGATCACCACCGGGCGCAACGGCAGGGATTTCCAGAAACAATTTATGGTGAAGGAAAAACAGTTGAGCAAATTTGCGCCATTATAGATGCCACCATCAAGCAAAAAAACACTGTATTGGTAACACGAATTTCCCAAGCCAAAGTAGAAGGTGTTCGCAAACAGTTTCCCGAGTTAATTTATGCTGAACAAGCTGAAATTTTACATTCAAAACCAGAGTACCAATCGTCATTAGAAGGCTATATTGCCATACTTTGTGCCGGTACTTCTGATTTACGAGTCGCAGAGGAAGCTGCTGTTACGGCTGAAGTTTTTGGTGCGAAGGTTAAGCGATTCTATGATGTGGGCGTAGCGGGAATTCACCGATTATTTGATCATATTGACGATATAAAACAGGCAACGGTGTCGATTGTAGTTGCTGGAATGGATGGGGCCCTACCTAGTGTCGTTGGCGGACTTGTCGCACATCCGGTTATTGCCGTCCCGACCAGCGTCGGTTACGGGGCAAGTTTTAATGGCCTTTCAGCTTTATTGACGATGCTGAATTCCTGTGCGTCGGGCGTGAGTGTCGTTAATATCGATAACGGTTATGGTGCTGCCTACAACGCCCTGCTCATTCATCGATTAGCACAGAAGAAAAATTAAGGCAGAAAGGAGATTATTATGGGGAAGAACCATCCACCAAATCATGAACATATTGATGAAAATATGCTAAAGCTCGAAGTGAATTTGGATGATATCTCGGGTGAGTGGCTCGGCTATGTCATGGATTTACTCATTGCAGCAGGAGCAAATGACGTCTATTATACACCAATTTATATGAAAAAAAATCGTCCTGGCGTTTTGTTGCAACTCCTTTGTGCTAAACACCAAGTAAACCAAATGAAGCAGATTTTATTTAAAGAAACGACCACATTGGGGATACGTTATTACCCAATTACCGTCCATCGTATGGAGCGCAGATTTGAAACGATAACGACCAAATGGGGTGAAGTGACGGTAAAACTGGGGATATTTGAAGGTGAGATCATCCAGCGCTCACCAGAATATGACGACTGTAAAAAAATTGCTGAGACCCATAACATCCCTTTAAAAACTGTGTATGAACATGTATGGGAAAAATTAGGGGAAACGAAAAAAGTTGATCCATAATGGTGTGAAGTCGCTCGTGAATGGGTGGAAGTTGATCCAAACTGGTGTAAACTCGCTCGTGAACGTGTAAAAGTTGATCCAAACCGGTGCGAAGTCGCTCGAGGATGACCGAAAGTTGATCCAAAATGGTGCGAAGTCGCTCGAGAACGGACGAAAGTTGATCCAAACTGCGCCAAACTTGTTCTTAAATGGACGAAGCATGATCCAATACAATCCAAATTCGCTCGTGTTAGAGTTCAATATTCCGATCCACAATCCATAAGCGACACCAAACCACAGGCACCATCATCAACCATCATCAGCCGGAGAGTCTTGAATTACTCTTTTTAAAATTGTTTAACACCATCATCAATCAGCCGATCCATCATTAAGCCTCATGTAAAATTAGGGGGAGAGAGCATTTGACGGAATTTTTTATAATCCTTAGAGATATCATTTTACCGATATTTATCATCATGGGTATTGGTTTTGTCATGCAACGAAAATTCAATTTGAACATACAAACCCTAGCTAAAATCAATATTTATTTTCTCGTGCCTGGATTCATTTTTGTCAGATTATATAGCACAGATATTTCTGTTAATTTATTAGGCACGGTCTTCGGCTTTTTTGTTATCTATGTGATTTTGCTTTTCATTGTCGCTAGCATTGTGGGCAAATTATTGCGGTTAGAAAAAGGGAAAAATATCACCTTTACGAATAGTGCGATGTTTTTTAACTCAGGAAATTATGGAGTGCCGGTCAATGATCTTGTGTTTCGAAGTGATCCTTTTGCCATGTCTATTCAGGTCATTATGCTAACTCTGCAAAATATATTTTTGTTTTCGTATGGTATTTTTTCACTTCAGTCAGTAAAAATAGGAAAGTTAAAAGCAGCGCTCAGCTATTTCAAAATGCCTGTTCTCTACGCCATGCTATCGGGACTGTTGCTAAATATTTTTGCTGTTCCGATTCCGTCCTTTATTTGGGTTCCGGCCAATTACATCGCTAATGCAATGATCGCTTTTGCTTTGTTCACTTTAGGGGCCCAAGTTGCCCAGCTGAAAATTTATTCAGCCTTATCTTCCGTATATTTCAGTTTAACGATACGGTTAATCATCGGTCCAATGATCGCTCTTGGCATTATTTATCTCTTTAGGCTTGAAGGTGTTTTTGCCCAGGCCCTGTTTATTGCCTCAGCTATGCCGACCTCGGTTAATAGTGCTGTGATCGCCCAAGAATACAACAACCATCCTGAGTTTGCTGCCCAAATCGTTTTGTTCTCAACGTTATTTAGTGCGATCACTGTTTCCATCGTCATTTATGTGGCACGCCTACTGTTTTAACTGGGAGGAGTTGAAGACTTTAGGAAAGATTCTAATAGGGTGAAGGTCGTTGTCTTCACTCTGCGTAGGCCTATTAGCGAAATATCTATGAGACTGATTAGCTTTAAATATGAGAGTCGCAATCTGATATAGGGCTTTAATTTTTCACTAGTAAGGATTTAAGTAGGGTGGCAATCTGAGTTAGGTTCTTCAGATTGTCTTTACCAGTTAGGATAATCGTAAGAACGACAAACAAGCGACTGCTTGCTTATCGTCTATTTTCACTTTACAAGTTAGGATAATAGGCTATTCCCGGATCGACAGCGACATATGCCGCGTAAATATGTTAGGATAATAGGCTATTCCCGGATCGACAGCGACCTACCGCGTAAACAAGTAAGGATATGAGGTTTCCTGTACATATTATTTTATTAATCGTCTACAGATCAATCAGTTTATGATAAAATAGCCTTACATAATCTATAGAGTGAACTTGGCGTCTGGCGAGGTAACGCTTGTTCTTTCATTTTTTTGTACCATTCTTCAACTTGGCGTCTGGCGAGGTAACGAGCCACATCCATAGTGTCAGCAACAAGCTATTGTGTGAACGCTTTTCAGTTAGTAATGTTTCATTTTCAATGCCTAGATAAGTCAGCAACAAGCTATTGTGTGAACGCTTTATCCACATCAATTAACTGGTAATCGTTCCGCTGCTAAACACTATTTCAAAAACACCCGAACTATGCTAAAAATCTAATCAACGCTATTTCAAAAACACCCGAACTACAGGTAAGAATGAATTTTACAGATCTTATCATTGATATCGAACAATTTCAATCCGAAGTCTAATTTATTAATATTTTATGAGGTGATTGTATGGACGAACAAAAGGCGAAACTGAAAATGTACAAGTCAAAGTTATCATTCTCGCTTATTACCCCAAATCTTATTGTAAGTATTATTTTAGTTTATAATTTACCTAGAAATTTATCTTGGATGGCTGGAATTAATTTGGTGATTGGTTATATCATTTATTTCATTCTTGTTTCCAAACAAAAAAAGAACTTGAATATAAGTTAGCCAGTATGGTAAAAAAATTCCCAGTAATGTAATTCTTATTAGATCTATCTTTGCCATGCACGTTTCATGGATTAACAGACGTTAATGTGTATACTCAAACGTTGACCAAATAACGTGCATGTGAATAATTTTCTTCATTATTAATTGTTATTGCACTTTTTAGCCTATGATTTTTCTGTGTAATTGTATCTTCACTCTCCTAATAAGTACATAGTGCTTGACTTTGTTCTCTATCTTTTCCGTTCCTATCCCATCTTTAGTTACTAATCAGAAAAAGTGTCCTTGATTCAGCTATAATAGCGTCACATCATTCCCGCAAAAATCTCTAGATTCTCGCACATATATGAACATCCTTACCCCCAAAGCAAACCTTGCCCAACCACATCAATTTTACATAACCGGATTTAGCTTCCCTCAGATCGCCTGATCACTATCAAAACCAATCCACGACCAATTCCATTTTGTAACATAATTGTGACTATTTTTTCAAGATTCATATGATTGGCACGGAAAATTATGTTATAATATCAAGAATCAAAATATATAAGTTGAAAACAATTGAGGTGTAACCATGGAAGGAAATTTTCGCATCGAGAAAGATTTTTTAGGTGAAAAAAAGATTCCAACAGAAGCTTATTATGGTATCCAGACGGTCCGTGCCCAGGAAAATTTTCCGATTACAGGCCGACAAATTGATGAACATTTGATTGAAGGTTTAGCCCTTGTGAAAAAATCAGCAGCCCAAGCGAATCGGGAGATTGGACAATTAGCTGATGAGCTTGCCGAAGCAATCATTCAGGCATCTGATGAGATCATTGCTGGCAAGTTGCACGACCAGTTTGTTGTCGATCCGATCCAAGGTGGCGCAGGAACTTCGAGCAATATGAATGCCAATGAGGTTATCGCCAATCGGGCTCTGGAGATATTAGGCTATGAAAAAGGACGTTACGATGTGATTAGCCCGAATAACCACGTCAATATGGCTCAGTCGACAAACGACGTATTCCCAACTGCTAATCGCATTGCTATTTTAAACATGTTAAAGGCATTACAAGCCGAAATGGAAAAATTGCATGCATCCTTTGCTAAAAAAGGTGAAGAATTTGCCACGCTCTTAAAAATGGGGCGCACCCATTTACAAGATGCCGTACCGATGACTTTAGGACAGGAATTTGAAGCATATGCGGCGGTTTTACAGCGGGATATGCAACGCCTTGAGCAGGCAAAAGAATATTTGTATGACATCAATATGGGGGGAACTGCGGTAGGTACTGGTTTAAACGCCAACCCAAGCTATATCGAAAAAGTCGTTGTCTATTTGCGAGAAAATAGTGGTTTTCCTTTTCAAACTGCTGAAAACTTAATTGATGCCACCCAGCACACCGATGCTTATACCGGGCTATCGGCTGCACTGAAAATTTGTATGCTGAACTTATCAAAAATTGCCAATGACCTGCGCTTGATGGCCTCAGGTCCAAAGGTAGGATTGAGTGAAATTTCCCTGCCAGCTAGACAAGCGGGATCGTCAATCATGCCTGGTAAGGTGAATCCAGTGATGGGCGAAGTGCTTAATCAGGTAGCGTTCCAAGTGATTGGGAATGACCATACCGTCAGTCTCGCCTCAGAAGCAGGCCAGTTTGAATTAAATGTGATGGAGCCAGTTTTAGTTTACAACTTATTGGATTCTATCAAAATTATGACGAACGTATTTGGCGTCTTCCGCAAATACTGCGTTGACGGCATTGAGGCGAATGAGGAGCAACTAGCGCATAATATGAAAGTGAGCATTGGCACAATTACTGCAATTAACCCGCATATCGGTTATGAGCAAGCTTCCGAGATCGCGAAAGAAGCCTTTGCAACTGGAAAATCAGTACGGGAAATCTGTATTGAAAAAGGCATCCTCACTGCTGAAGAATTAGATAAAATCCTAGATCCAGCTGAAATGACCAAACCAGGAATAGCTGCTGAAGAACTCTTAAAGAAAAAACAACATTAACATAACGTAGGTTTTCTGCTTCGGCAGAAAACCTTTCATTTTTGTGTGGGGCAAGGTGAGTGGCTAAAATTTTTATAGGGGGACAAATCTAGAGTGTATGCAAAGTCGCTCGTAAACGGGCAAAAGTTGATCCAACCTGGCGTGAAGTCGCTCGTAAACGGGCAGAAGTTGATCCAACCTGGCGTGAAGTCGCTCGTAAATGGTTAGAAGTTGATCCAACCTGGCGTGAACTCGCT
>CALAMD010000075.1 GCA_937925695.1 uncultured Bacillaceae bacterium
AGGAAGTGATTCAAGGAAATGAAGTATGGAAAGCGACCGTAGAAGCAACAAAAGATGTACCGGTGGCAACATCAGATGATCTAGAATGGGCTGATGCGATCATCTTTAGTGTGCCGACCAGGTTTGGAAACATGCCGTCACAAATGAAACAATATCTTGATATTCAAGGCGGGCTTTGGGCAAGTGAAAAACAATAAATAAAGTGGTAAGTGCGATGACTTCTGCACAAAATCCCCATGGTGGTCAGGAAGCGACCATTCTTTCTTTATACACATCGATGATGCACTGGGGGGCGATCATTGTACCGCCTGGTTATACAGATCCAATATTATTCGGTGCAGGTGGAAACCCTTATGGCACAAGTGTATCAGTAGACCAAGATGGAAACATGATTGAAGATGTTGAAGCAGCTGTCAAACACCAAGCTAAACGTACAGTGACTGTTGCAGAATGGGTAAAAAAAGCTAATCAATAAAGATGGTGGTTCGAGGAAGACTGTTCAAAGGGACGCCTTCCTCGGCCTATTCCTTTGACAGTGCAATTGACCGGACACGGGAAACCTCGTCTAGCTGATGATTCGTTTCTCATCTTAGGTTAACCTAGTTATACTAATCTAGCTTTTTTGCATTGGTTCGCAGTACTTCTGATAATACGGAAACTAATTTTTTTAAATGCCGATAATAGGTTGAAGTTGCCATTTGTAAAAAATCTGCAACAGCCTCATGTGACCCCACTTTTTTCAAATACGCATACTTTAAAATTAGTGCTTGCATATTTTCTTGTTTTGATCCATTTTCTAGGCACTTAAGTACCTCGTTTATGATCTCTTTAATGTGCACAACTAGTTGATCATCATCTTCGACAGATACAGATAAACCTTTGTATCTTTCTAAAATCAATGGTTTATGTTCTAACATTGTATAATTTGACAGAATTTCTTTTGTGAGCATAATCCAATCTTCAATATCATTCTCCTCTTTTCGTAAATCTAATTGATAAAAATAAAAAGTCATCCCACTAATTGTTTGATAATCAGCAAAGGATAGATGCTGAAAACCAAATAAACGCAATAATTCAGCTTGATCTTTGAGTATTAACATACAAGTGATGCATTTGTTATCAAGTGAAGGTAGAAAAGAATGTTTAAAAAAGTAGTGAACCACTTCCCAGTCTGTTGGGTGGTTCGCTGATAAAATCCAAAATAACCAATCACTGCTTCCCAAAGAATTTGCATTTAATAATGGTGCAATGACTGGATTATGCTGAAAAACTGACATAATCTCATCATTTAGAGGTATGAAACTATAAAAAAATAAAGGTTGATCGTCTTGTTCAATAATTTTAATATACGATGGATTGATGTTCCAAATATCAAGTAAATATTGTTCTTGGTGTGTATCATCAATTGAAAATGGCGGAGAAACCTTTAAGTTTTTTTGATACATCTTTGCCAGCAAAGGGATGTCATTTTTTCTGGCAGACCGTAAGCGTAATTGACGATCCCCCTCAAAATATACGAGACTACGAGTAAATACGGTATCCTTCAGAAAAAATCTACCAATTGTTATTTCTAAAATTTTCAATCTGTTTTTTGGATTAGTGTTTGCTAATCTCTGTTTCAATAAAGTGTCAGCCCGTTTGATATAGGTAGCGTACGTATCAGGAAATTTTTCTTTAAAACCTCTTCGTATCCACCAGCGAATGCCATTATTAATGATCCAACCTTCAGTGGGATGGGCGTCAACAAAAGAAGATTGACAAAGGTCTATGAAGTCTTGATCAGCAATAGATTTTCCTAACATATATTCAAGTAATTCTTGATCAAAGGTGTAAGTGATCGAGGCTAAGATTAGTAATGTACTATTCAAACCGTCTAAGTGATTGCCAATGAACAAATATTTGTCAATTAAGTTTAATAATCGTTGACGGTCGGTTAGTGTTAATTTTTGCATCGGCTCATTTTCTAAAATATGACTACAAATGATCGCTACTGCAAGGGGGATACCTTGAGAAATATAGCCTATTTGATATAGCAACTGGGGGTTTGTAATGCCATATTCGCACGCATATGCTGTCCATTCATCTTTTCGAAAAGGTTTAAGTTGGATGTTTTTCACAAGCTTTTCATATCCATAATCTGTTTGCCAGTCATTTAGCGGAAATCTTCCAGCACTAAAGATACGAATATTAGTTGGTAATAATGGGATAAAGTCATTCTTAAGCCAGTCTAAAATGGATTGACATTGATCGAGTCCATCCAACATCAGGATAACAATGGGATGCTCTTTTGTGAGCGCTTGGATCTTCGTTATCGAATCATGTCCATGCAATTCAGCTGTAGCAGAATTGGTTAACATATTAAGTTCACCATCGCATGCCTTAAGAAATTGTTGGCTAGATTGAATTCCTCGATGTCCGTCAATATAAATAATCGGTAGTTCGTTATGGCTTTTAGCAAAATGTTTTAATAAAACAGTTTTACCTATCCCGAGAGGACCATAAAAATGAAGGATATGCCAATCCTTATCAGTTGCAAACAATAAATTATTCATGGCCATTATCTCTTTTTCTCTGCCAATGAATTTTCTATTTTTCAAGATTAAATCGTGGATAGATTGCATCAGAAGTCATCCTCCTATTTTCATGAGCGGCTTACTTTAATTATATCAGAAAATACTGACAATTAATTCGTTATTATAACAAATATGCGAGAAATGGGAGTAAAGTGGCAGTGACATTGGGAGTGCCGATATTAGATAATGTTTAAAAACAAGTAGAAATATTGGGATTTGATAAGTGTTATTAGAGGAGGATAGATGTGAGATTCCGATATATTTTGACGGTGATGGTAAGTCTTTTATTGTTGTTGACTGCGTGTCAGTCAGATGATGAAATCAATGCAGATGTTGAGCAAACTAATGGTGAACCAGTTAATGAAGAGATCGAGGAAAGTGATGACAATATTTTGAATGATGAGATTGTAGCGGATGAAATAGAAGAAACAGATAATGAGGAAGATGTAGATCAATCGATCGATCATTTAAAGGATCTCTTTCATAGAATGGAGGAAGCCCTTCAGTCTGTAAATAGTGTTTCGATCAGAGGACAATCAGTAGAAAAAATTATAATCGCAGATAACCTTGTTCAAGGAGCAAAAGAAATGATACTACATGCAACATTTGATCCTTTTGCTCAACATGCAATAGTTACTGAGGAAGAAGCTGGAACGACGGAATGGTATGCAACCGAAGAAGGAGTATATGTCAATTACGGTGATAGTGGTTGGGTGGAAGATGGACATCCACTGATGCTTGAAGCAACAAAATTGATTCACCATACTGGATACTTTGAGCATTTAGCAGATTATGAGGAACTTTTTTCGCTGAGTGAAGATAATGAATTTTATCTGATTTCCTATATCGGTTCAGAACAACAATATGATGAGGTTTTTCACGAAGTCGATCAGGCAGAAGACTTTCATGATATGGTGGAAGGTATGTTAGGAATGCATGAAAATGTTGAAATGGCGGGAACGGTCGAAATGAAAGTCGCCAAGGATACATTTCTTGTGATGGAGCAGCAGTCTACTTATAAAGCGATGATCGAAAATGATGGTATCACATTAGAAACCGAACAAACTGGATCATACACTTACAGATACAACGAAATAGATAAATTAGAAATACCCGAAGAATTAAGATAACGGAATTGTATTTGATCAGTAGGGTGTTAGCAAAGATGTTGAACCAGTTGGCGGAAGTCTAGCAAGAGTGATTAAAAAGCGTTATCCTGATAAAGTTATCGAGCGATGGTTCGTGTTAGCGTGGTGGGATTGGGATATAATTGTTATTAATAAAAATATGTTAGCCATTATAAAAGGCGACATTGATACTTTGGTAAAGAGAAGGAGGTAAAGGGTCTTGGGGATGGGTCCCGCGACCCTTTATTTTTCTCGTTGAAAGGGGTAAAGCAAATGCTATCAATGTATAATCCTTTAGACATAATCTGATAAAGTCCATATAATTGTGTAAAAAGAATGGGCCATCTGATCGCCTTTACGG
>CALAMD010000076.1 GCA_937925695.1 uncultured Bacillaceae bacterium
AAAAGAAAAATTACAACTCGCATTTGATCAGCGCCGAACTACTGCCAATACGTTAACTTTGACCAACGACAGCTTTCCGAAGCGAGCGCACTGCGCGAAGAGACTACTCGCTAATACGTTAACTTTGACCCCCACCGGTGGAACACCGCACTTTTTTCTTGTCTGTTAGCTCTTTTATTTAGGGAACTACTGTGAGTTTCCACCAACATTCCGGCAATCAATATCTTTTTCATAGTGTTATATATTACACTTGGATTGAGGAACACTCCACTAAACTTAATACATATCCCACATCAAATAGCCAAGTCATATCAACCTATTGCCTTTGGATTAATGTATAAATTTCCATGATAATCTCATGATCAACTTCTTGCTGACCATAACGGACTCGTTCATAAGCATCTCTTAACTTATGCCCTTTTGCCTGATCAACGAGGGCCGATGAAATTATTTTTTCTATCGTTTCCCGGGGTGTTTCGGTTAAGTTGATGTCCTGTTCAAAGGCTTGTTGGACCAACTGACGATAGACAAAACGCACCTTTTCCTCATTTGTCAGCGTGTCCCAACGGGGTTTTCTTGTAAACTGTCGACCAACAAAATTTTTAAGCTGCTGTTTCCGTTCCTGAAGCCAATCGTCCCAATTAAAGATATTTTCTTTCTCTTCGATATACATAACTTGATCGTCTTCACGAACTCTTTTCGTTAGTCTTTGTATAAATTTGATTATCCTTTCAATACCTTCTAGGATCCATTCTCTTGATTTTCTAATTAATAACATGATAAGAATAATGGCACCAATAAACATTAAAGTATAGCCGATTGTAGCAATGATGATATCAATTATTTGAGCTAATAACGATGGTTCAGGTATATCTTCAAACAAATCATCTAAATCTGGTGGATTTACCAATTCAACATCATCAGGATTATCTTGATCTGTACGTAGTAAAAATTGGACAAAGCCCCTGACCACACTGAGAACGAGGTCTTGAATAACTTTACCATAAGTGATAAACCCAATAATACCGATGGTTAGGATAATGAACAAAACATTATGTATCCTAATTTGCTTACTGACAAATGGGTTATCTTCCTTTGATAATGTTGCTGATTTAATATGGGTGCGGTTAGAAATAAATAAAGTTAACACAATAATGGCCGCACCGCCATACGTAATAAACGGAAAATAATCAGCTAAACGATCATTGCCAGGGAACAAGAGGGTCCCAATAAAATAAGTAACAAATCCGCCAACCCACATATAGGAAATGGGTAATACATCCCGCCAAATCTTGCCTACATACATCATTCCGCGAAACACAATAGCACCATGGCCAACGATAAATAGAACGCTGAGCAATGGCGTATCTACAAAAACAAAGGTTGGAATCAGACCAACGAATAAGGAAAAAATCGTATAGTTCCACCAAGGTTTGTTGTCAACTATGCTGCGATAAATTAGACCGATGACGAACAAAATAGGAACAGTGACAAACCAAATGATCATGTCGTCTCGTTCAAATAGATAAACACCGATGGCAATGAAAATGGGAAAAAACAGAAGATATTCATATAGTCCTTGACCTATCTTGATAAGAATTTGTTTAACGGTTGCCATCATATCACCTTCTGTCTTTTCTTAACTTCCTCTGATTCTAGAACAAGTAACTCTACAGCATTACCAAGGGATTCTAATGTTTTAATCCGTTGTTTCATCGTATCTGTAACAATGGCTGTAATAATTAAAAAATCAATTCCACTAACTTGCCGCTCAATATCTTCTTGAAGGAAAAACTCAATACTTTTATTTGAATCAACGGCCACCTTTGCCATCGTTTCAAATAAATACGTTAAATGTTGTTTACTATTTCGTGGTTCAATATTAATCGTTTCTTTTTTATTTTCTCCTATGTAAGAATTACAACCAAATCCTGTGCTGATACCGTTTGTGATTGAGTAATGGGCAATCGATGCAGCATAAGAGAGTGATTTTTCAATTAATTCTTCATCTGCCACTGGATACCAGATATCTCCTGTTTGATTAAAGTTCACATAAATCATTAAATGATGGTCAGCAGTATAATCTTTTTTAATAACTTGTAGTCGATTCATCCGGGCTGTCGCTTTCCAATGGACATTATGTAATGGATCACCCGAGACATAATCCCTTGTACCGGCCATCATAAACGGATCTTCAATGATCCAACGTCGAACAACAAGATCCCCTAGCCAACTATGGGAAGGCAAAGGAATATCTTCAACAGGAATAAGCTTAGGATAAACGGTGATTTCAGCAACGGACGGTACACTTTTAAACGTCTCACCAAATCCAAATACATCCCCTGTTGATAGTTCAACGGTTTCAAAACGGTAATGGCCCCGTTTCCGACACGTTAATATTTGTCTTCTCCTCACTCGCTGATAAGGCATTAAACTAAACAGACTCCGATGAAAGCCGCCATGATCAATATTATGATCTGATTTTGCTTCGGTTCGAAATTCTAAATGCTCGCTAATTTTCGACTCAAGCCGAAGCCATGGCAGAGGAAGTAATTTCTTATTTACAATTTCATCTACCATTTCTATCGTTTCGCCTTCAACAACTGCTTTTTCACTAAATGAGCGGTTATAGAAAACTTTTTCTAATCCCCACTTGCTATAAAGGTAACTTTGCAAGGCGACAACGAGAAAAGTTATGATAATCAACCAGGCAATATTCATCGCTTAATTCGTACCTTTCATCGCAAAATCTTCTGATGGTACTGGAACTTGTTCAAGAATCTCATTTAACACGACATCAATTTGATTTTCCCGAAGGCGCATACTATGGGTTAAAATGAGACGGTGGCCTAAAACTGGTTTCGCCATTGCTTTTACATCATCAGGTATCACATAATCTCTTCCTTGAATAATGGCATATACTTGGACAGCCTTTAGCAATGCTTGGCTACCACGAGGACTCACGCCAAGCTCAACATCACTATGTTCCCTCGTTTTCTCGACAATGTCGACCATATAACTTAAGAGATCATCACTCACATATACTTGTGAATATAGTTTTTGGGCTTCTAAAATGATCTGTTTATCAGCCACAGGCTTAATCTCTGCCAATGGATCTCGATCTTTAAATCTCTTTAAAATAGTGATGCTTTCTTCTTTCGTTGGATAACCCATACTGATTTTTAACATAAACCGATCTAGCTGAGCTTCAGGCAACGGAAATGTACCTTGGCTTTCCAATGGGTTTTGGGTCGCGATTACCATAAAAGGCTCCTCTAATTGATGGGTTTCGCCATCAATAGATGTTTGCCGTTCTTCCATTGATTCTAATAAACTAGATTGGGTTCTTGGTGTGGCGCGATTAATTTCATCCGCTAATAAGATATTTGTAAAAATCGGTCCCGGTCGAAAGACAAATTCACCTTGCTTTTGATTATAAAAATGAATGCCCGTTACATCTGATGGTAGTAAATCAGGAGTAAATTGAATTCGCTTACAAGAACAAGAAAGGGAATCGGCTAATGTTTTGGCAAGCAATGTTTTTCCTGTACCAGGCACATCTTCAATCAGAACGTGACCAGAAGCAATCAAGGCAACGAGTAATTGATCGATCGTGTCTTCTTTCCCAACAATAACTTGATTAATATTTTCTTTGACTTTCTCTATCGTTTCTTTTATGACCGTAAAATCCATGAATATCTCCTTTCATCTACCTTTCTTCTAAAGTTATTATAAGTATGACACATTTTTCCCACAATGAAAAAAAAAAAAAAACAATCTATTAATTG
>CALAMD010000077.1 GCA_937925695.1 uncultured Bacillaceae bacterium
TAACGTATTGGCAGTAGTTCGGCGCTGATCAAATGCGAGTTGTAATTTTTCTTTTGATTAGTTAGCCGCCGACGCCTGCTAGATAGTCACCCCCTGCAATCGGTTATTGATTTCTTTTGAATAGTGAGCCGCCGACCATATGTGGATTACATTTATCGTATTTGTTTTATTTAGGAATGTGATATCTATTTAATTTATTTTAAATCATATTCGGTTAATTATCGTTATCATCATATTTGTAAAAGGAGATAGAAATTATGAGTACAGTAGTTAAAAACCCTCTATTTTGGTCAGATTTACCGGATCCTGATGTCATTCGGGTAGGATCGACCTTTTATATGATTAGTACAACGATGCATATGATGCCTGGTTGTCCCATTATGAAATCAACCAATTTAGTTGATTGGGAAACAGTTGGCTATGTTTATGAGCAATTAGAAGATAATGAAGAACATAATCTTAGCAATGGAAAGAATATTTATGGCCAAGGTCAGTGGGCTACGAGTTTACGTTATCATGAGGGCACATTTTATCTATGTTTTTCCTGTAATGATACTAAACGTTTTTATATTTTCCGCACGAAGGATATCGAAAAAGGTCCATGGGAGCGGACAACGATTGAAGGGATTTATCATGATCCTGCCCTTTTATTTGATCATAATCGAGTTTTTGTCGTTCATGGATGCGGTGACATTCGCATTACTGAGCTCACAAAGGATTTAACAGCCGTTAAGCCAGATGGTGTTGATCAAATATTGATAAAAACACCTACCGAAGGCATTGGTTTGCGTTGTGAAGGTTGCCATGCTTATAAGTTAAATGGTTACTACTATTTTATCTTTATTGAATGGCCTACTGAAGGGAACCGTCGCCGTCGCCAAATTGCTTATCGTTCCAGAGAGTTATTTGGTACTTATGAACGGAAGATAATTTTTGATGATGATATGGGGTATCAAAATCAAGGGATTGCCCAAGGTGCCATTGTAGATACGGAAGCCGGTGATTGGTATGCCGTTCTTTTCCAAGATCATGGTTCAGTTGGCAGAATTCCCTATGTATTACCAGTCAATTGGGAAGATGATTGGCCAATGGTAGGAATTGATGGGAAAGCACGGGAAACATTCACCATTGATTTGCCATCGTCTAAGCATACACCAATCGTAGCAAGTGATGATTTTGATTATGAAGAAAATAAGCTTGATTATATTTGGCAATGGAATCATAATCCAGATCATCGTTTATGGTCAGTAACCGAGAGACCAGGTTATTTACGCTTGAAAACTGGCTATGTAACGAATCATGTACTGCAAGCCCGCAACACATTAACCCAGCGGACAGAAGGACCAACCTGCAAAGGTGTCACTTTAGTTGATGTCAGTCAGATGAAGCCGGGTGATCATGCAGGAATGATCGCTTTACAAAGTAATTTTGGCACAGTTGGTGTTCGCCTCACCTCAACAGGTGAAAAATACGTTACGATGACGATGAAAGGCGAAGGTGAAGCAGGCGATCGGATTGTCGATGAACAAAAAATTGACGTCGATCAACTCCATCTGAAAATCACCTTTGATTTTCGCGATAGCATCGATATTGCGAAGTTTTACTATTCGGTAGATGGAGAAGATTGGACAGCAATTGGTGAACCACTGCAAATGAAATATACATTAGACCACTTTATGGGCTATCGCATTGGTTTATTTAATTACGCTACAGAGCAGCTCGGTGGCTATGCTGATTTCGCCTATTTCAACTATTATAAGGACAAGCAACTGATCACTAACGATTAATATATTTGTAAGACGTGATTTTATGCGGTAATGAGTAGAGGTAGTCATAAGATGAAGGGAAGGGCTTCATCTTATGACTATTGATTATAGGTTACTATTGCCGAGCAAGTTTGTGCTATTATGGATCAAATTTAGTTGATTCCCGAGCGACTTTCGGTCAAAGTCGAGCGAGTTTGTGCCGTTATGGATCAACTTTAGCTGATATACGAGCGACTTTCGGTCAAAGCCGAGCGAGTTTGTGCCGTTATGGATCAACTTTAGCTGATATACGAGCGACTTTCGGTCAAAGCCGAGCGAGTTTGTGCCGTTATGGATCAACTTTAGCTGATTCCCGAGCGACTTCGCCTCAAACACGAGCGAGTTGCACCCAAAAATAAAAATCACCTTTTTTCTAATGATGTTATGCTGCAACCTCATTTTATATGGGGTTGTTTTTTTATTGTTAATAGGCTCGGCTGCAACCTCATTTTTCATAATAAAACAAACAAAAGTGGAGACAAAAGGGCATGCCCACCTTTAGTCTATGATTTAAGCATATTCAGCTATATTCATCAATATAGTAGAAATAGCAATGATATAACTGCATGATCAACCACAATAAAATCTTGCTATTAGGAAAGAAGGAGGAGTATGATGCATATGAAGCGTTACATAAAAGGACTGTTTTTCTTCATCACGATTTGTCTCTTATCAATAGCACTCATTGCTTGTGGGCAGGATGGTAAGAAATCAAAGGGAAATGGTGATATAACCATTGGATTATCAGTATCTGATTTAACATTGGAACGGTGGCAGCATGATCGGGATATTTTTGTTGAAAAAGCTAATGAATTAGGTGCGGAAGTGCTTGTCCAATCAGCAGATGGGCAAGACGAAAAGCAATTATCGCAAATTCAAAACATGCTATCACAAGGTATTGATGTACTAGTGATCATTGCCAATAATTCCGATGCTTTAAGTCCAGTTGTCGAGCAGGCTAAAGAAGAAGGTATTCCTGTTATTGCTTACGATCGTCTCATTAATAATGCAGAAATTGATGTGTATATTTCTTTCGATAATGAGTGGGTCGGCGAAATGCAAGCTGAATATTTAGTTGAAGCAGTGCCAACAGGAAAGTACTTTCTTTTAGGTGGGGCACCAACAGATAATAATGCCCATATGTTAAGGGATGGGCAAATGAATATTTTACAGCCTCATATTGAAAGTGGTGCTATTGAAATCGTAGGAGACCAATGGGCAGATGGATGGTCAGCTGAGGAAGCATTAAATATTATTGAAAATGCCCTAACGGCTAATAACAATGATATTGATGCCATTGTTGCCTCAAATGATAGTACAGCGGGTGGTGCGATCCAGGCATTGGATGCTCAAAATCTTGCCGGTGTAGTAGCTGTTTCTGGGCAAGATGCCGATTTAGCTGCAGTCCAAAGAATCGCTGAAGGGACACAAACAATGACAGTTTATAAACCGATTCGCGCAATTGCAGAGAAAAATGCTGAAGTAGCTGTTGATCTTGCGAACGGGCGGGAGCCGGAAGCAGATGATGCTGTTCATAATGGGCAAATGGACGTTCCGTTTATCAAACTTGAACCGATTAAAGTTGGTAAAGACAATTTAGTAGAGACTGTTATTGAAGATGGTTTCCATTCCTTTGAGGATGTCTATCGCAATGTCCCTGAGGATGAACGACCAGCCCAACCATAAGTTGTGAAATTAATGCGGGAAGCTTTGAATGAGGATATTAAAATGAACGACCAGCCTAACCATAAGTTGTAGCTAGACTCATCATGGCTGATTAAAATTGTTCACTTGAATGATAATGGGTCATAGCAACTGATTGAAAAGTGATTATTGGTGGGTTAAATGAGATCGTATTTGTTGATTAGTGGCGAGGTTCGGGCCTATGTAAATTAAGTAGGAATGAGACCCTAAGTGACGAATTATGCCTATGAAAAACAAAATCGATCAGACGAATAGATTTACAGTTAGAAAGAGATAGG
>CALAMD010000078.1 GCA_937925695.1 uncultured Bacillaceae bacterium
ATCATTAGCTTTCCTCATTCATCTCGATAGATGTTATACATAGCTGTAACCTTCTCTTTGACCTTGCTTACGAGTGAGTCAGGGGACATGACTTTAGCTTGATCGCCCCAGGTGAGAATCCAATTGACCAATCCATCAGATAATTTTGCTTTAGCTGATAAAATGAAATGTTCATCATCGTATTTTTGAATATCAGCGTCAGGACCAAACCGGTCTAATACTACATTAACTAAACCATTATGAAACAATATTTTGATCCTTGATTGTTCACCAGCAAACATATGAAAACTTTGATTAACATATGCCTGCAAATGGAAGTCTTCCTTTTTAAATGTTTCATCGGTTATTTCAATGTTACGAATACGATCAAGACGATAATGTCTTATTTCATTCGTTTGTTGGAAACGTCCGATTAAATAGTAAAAGTCATTTTGCCAAATGAGGGCATAGGGCTCAACATAGTAAATCGCACCATCACGATTAAAGACAAATTGTTTATCCACATTAAATTTGCCATACTGATAGGCGAGAACCTTTCGTTCTGATATTGCCCGATGTACATGGTCAATATTAACTTTTACGAGGTCATAATCAATATTCGCTGATTGACTGAACAATATTGGACCTGGAAGAGTTTTAGCCATATGCTTACTCGTTAATTGCTTTACTTTATCAATTAAATTTTCTTTTTCACCAGATGTAATAAAACGAGCCGATAGAATAGCATCAACAAGCAGGCGCAACTGATAAAGTTCAAATAACCGGGATTGATGACTATATAATATTTTGCCGTATTTTCCTTTGTTCTTAACTATATCGAAACCTGCTTGTTCTAACACGGCTAAATCTTTTTTTACTGTTCGACGATCATAGGCCCGTTCGGGAGATAATTGTAATACTTTTTCCCTTAGCTCATCAAGGGATAACTCATGGTCTTCATCGGTTTCCTGAAACAAAACTTCTCGTAGTTTTAACAAGCGAAAATTATTTGCATGTTCCAAGACGATTTTCTCCTTTCTCCAGTAAATAAAAAGAACCTTAAAGGTCCTTTTAGCGAATAACAAACTGTTTTAATTTCGATATATAAAAGATTAAAGAAGGTTTATCCTCCTGTAAATGAAACATCATATCGTCTGCATTTTGTTGATAAGGATAATTGGCTAAAATTCCTTGATAAATCAATTGTAAATCAAGTTCATTTCTTAAATCAGAAGGTGTAATAAAGCAACTTGGTTTTGACAATTGGATCGAATTAGTACTTCTTAAAACCGTCGCTACAAATTGAGAACAAAAGAAGGCCCGCTCTCGTTTTAAATCAATATTAAATAACACACCGAGTAAACCTAAAAAATTATAACGATATTTATGTTGTTCCTGTTTAAAGTCTTCTATATAGCTTAACATCTTTTCATAGTCTTCTTTACTAACAGTATAGGAATAGACTGCACATGATGCATTAACGAGTAAATGACCGGTAATATCTTCACATACAAAGCCACCACTAAAAGGGTTTCTAGGTTGTTTGCGTCCAAAACTATATAAATCCTTTAGATCTATGTCAAAAGCAAGAGATACATGGTTTAGTGACTGCTTGGAAAAAAAGTTAATTAATTTCGATAAGTACGTTCCTGTATCAGTAAAAACAAGATAAATCTTTGTCTCTTCCATACTTCTCCCCCCTTGATTAGATCTCTTTACAATCAATGACGCAAATGTTATCAATATTTTGAATACGTCATAATAAGATTTTACATGACTCTTCCTCAATTAACAAGACCTTTTCAGCTCTATGAGTGTTATTGACTAATTATACATGTGAATCTATCAGAATAGCAATATCTAAAATACAGTAATAAAATAAAAACGAAGTCCACCATCATGTATGCGATGAAGGACTTCGTTGTATTTTCAAATTTATTCTATATTAACTACAATTATACGGCTAATCTAAAATCGTTACTGTTACGTCACGGACACCCCAGCTATAAGCTTCATCTTTTGTTGGAACGTGAATATCAATGCGGTTCCCTTTAATCGCTCCACCGATATCAGCAGCTGTTGCATAGCCATAACCTTCTACATATACTTCTGAACCTAATGGAATCACATCAGGGTCGACAGCAATTACTTTTGCATGACGATCTTTATTTAAATCGATTCCTGTATACGTAATACCTGAACAACCTGTACATTCAGCCGTATAAGCTGTTGCAGTTACATTCAATGTTTTTCCTTTTATTACATTTGAATCAGCACTCTTTGCAGCTGATTGATTAGCAGTTGTTGTCTGCTTTGTAGCAAGAACATGATGAGTATCTTCATCGTCCTGTTCGCTATCATAATAATAAATCGCTAATTCTTGCCCTGTCACAATTAAATTAGTTGTTAAGTCATTCCACTCTTTAATTTGTTGAACTGGTATATCAAGCTCATTAGCAATACTTAATAGTGTATCGCCCCGTTCTACAATATATGTTTCATGTAATTTAATAATTTGTTTAGGGTGAATAATTGTTGATTCAAGCTCGTTGATTTCCATTAAATAATCAACGGTTGTATTATACGTTTGAGCTATATTCCAAAGATTATCTCCTTTTTCTACTTCATGGGATTCCGCTGAGGCAGTTAATGCCAAAGCAAACATCATCATGATCATAGCAATAAATGCTATTAGTCTCTTCATTGGTAGTTCCTCCTTAAAATTCTAACAATTGATAGACTATCACAAAGACAGTCGTAAGTCTGTTACTAGACCATTAAGAGTTTATTACAAGGATTACCAATAAAGAGGCATTTTATTACAAAAATAATAGAATAATAATGATATATTTCAGTTTGTTAATAGCATTATTGCAAAATTAAAAGTAAACACATAAAAAAATGCTCTTAATAATCATACTGATCATACGAGCACTTTTAACAAAAAAATAGAATATAGGACAACGAATACAACACGCAGGGTGCATGTTATTTCGTTGTTTTCGGATCAAAAGCATCCTTCAATCCTTCACCGACAAAGTTGATCGAAAGGATTGTTAACGTAATACAAACTGCAGGTGGAACCCACATCCATGGTTTTGTTTGTAAAACATCTGTTTGTCTTGCTTCCATTAACATATTACCCCAGCTCGGAATGTTAGGTGGAACACCTACTCCAATAAAACTTAATCCTGCTTCTGCCACAATGTAAGAAGCTAATAATAGGGTAGCTTGTACAATAACAGTTGTCATAACATTCGGCATGAGATGTTTAATAATGACTGTTGACGGTTTACAACCAATGGATATTGCCGCTAATACATACTCATTTTCTTTTTCTGCTAATACTTTACTTCTAACGATTCTCGCGACGCCGCCCCAACCAACGATACTGAAGACGGCAATTAAACTCCAAACACCGGTTACCTTACCAAAGCCAAGCATAATAGCGTTTAACACAATGACTAATACCATAAATGGTAAAGTTAAAATAAAGTCGGTTAGACGCATTAATAAGTTATCGACAATGCCACCAAAATAACCAGCAATTGATCCGATGATCGTACCAATTAGCGTAACAGCAAACATCGATACTAAGCCAATGGTAAGAGAAACACGACCACCGTGGAGTGTTCTCGTAAATACATCTCGTCCATTTCGGTCAGTCCCGAACCAATGTTCACTAGATGGTTTCAAATTAATTTCTTGGAAATTAATTCTGGTGATATCTTGCGTAGTAATATAAGGTGCCAGAAACGAAACAGCAATGATAAAAATCAAAAATCCTAAACTGATCATGGCTAGCTTCCGTTTCATAAACTTCTTACGGGCTATTGTCCAAGTAGAGTCAAACTTTTGCACATTTTCATCTGCTTCTGAAGTAGTTGCTAACTCCGTATTTTTCATTGTTTTCACCGTCCTTAATAACGAATTCTTGGATCAACGACACCATATAATAAATCGGAAATGAGATTACCAAATAACGTCAAGAAAGAAAATAGCATCGTTAATGCCATGACTACTGAATAATCTCGTGTTTCAATGGAATTAACAAACAACATACCAATACCAGGGTATGTGAAAATTGTTTCCGTAATAATGGCGCCTCCGATTAGTGTTGCCAAATCGAATCCAAAGAATGTTACAAGAGGAATAATGGAATTACGTAAAATATGTTTGTTATAAATTTTCGACTCACTTGTACCTCTTGCTCTTGCACTACGCACGTAATCCATTTGACTATTTTGGATAATGTCATTTCGTAAAAATTGGGTATATGAAGCCGTAGAAAACAACCCTAAAGTTATCGCAGGTAAAATCACATGATGAATTCTATTGCCCCAATACTCCAATGTTCCTTTAGCTAATCCTGGTGTGATCGATCCACTTGATGGGAACCAACCGAGGTTATAGGCAAATAAGTAGAT
>CALAMD010000079.1 GCA_937925695.1 uncultured Bacillaceae bacterium
TTTACTCAATTAAAAATTCTGCTGCCAATGATGCGGTCAAGTCGGTTCCGTCTGCATGAATGTTCTTAATGATCCGGTATTTTCCTGGTGTCAATTCCTCGAGGTCAACTTTTTGTTCGTATTGTTCTGGAGGTGTTAAGATAATCGCTATGTCTTCAAATGCGAGATCAAGCGGGACAACCCTCCAAATACCGTCAACCTCTTTTTCAATTGTGTAGTAAGTGTCTAACATCAATAATGTTGGACCGAAATTTGTCAGGGTTAGTGTCGCTGTTTCAGAAGATTGATAGGTTTGTTTATCTGTTTCTAAAGTGGCATTGATTTCTTGTTTTGGCACATAGATAACCCTAGCCATTGTGTCTTCTACTTCACCGAGTTCATCAAGGATTTCCATACCGAGAAGATAAATGGCGTTTTCTTCAGTTGGTAATTCATTCGTATAGATTTCTGTTTCACCGTGAATGATATCCACGTAAATCGTTTCCTCGTGAATGATTTCTTCTAATTGTAATTGTTGATCACGTTTTGTTAATTGAATTCGGATATGGCGATCTAGTTCTTCGCCATCGGTTTCGTGACTAATTAAATGAACATTATACATATCGCCAGCTCGTTGAGTTCCTGTGGTCATACCATAACCTAAGCTCCCATCTCCATTGTGAAAAAACCATTTTCCACTCGGGGCAGCATATTCTGTTTTTTCAATATAATTATCTGATGAATACATCATTGATTCCGGTGGAAAAAAGGTATTGTCAGTTGTGCCTATTGTTGCAGGCAATTCACCATGACCTTGTTGCCAGTCCAGTTCATGACTTTGAGCATTTTTCCCAACGGTACATCCTGTAATAACAGATAGAGAAAAGCTTAACAACATTAGTGTGATGATTTTCCTCATTTTATCACTCCTTCAACTCTATTAATTGTGTCGTTTAGCATTTAGCTAAAGTTTCACGATTGAAAGTATTCGCTGAAAGGTCAATTGCTTCAACATTGTAACTTCTTGTCATTTTATACGTCCAATCCTTATGAATAGATAAATGACTAAAGGAGCATAGTGATGAAAAAATATGTTGTTATGTTAATGGTCATCTCAGCATTTTTATTATTAGTTGGTTGTGGTACAGCCGTTGGCGAAAAGCTAGTGAATTTAAATGAAAATAATGCACAAGAGCAATCAAATGAAAATATCATCGAAGAAAATGGTCCTGAAACGAACGAAGAAAATACCGCTCAAGGAAATGCGAGCATCGAACAAGTTGAATTAATGACAGGAACAGGAATGTATGTCGGTCAGGCAGATCCCCATACGATTGAGATCGAGACCTCAGATGGACCAATAGCTTTTCAACTAACAGATGCGGCCCGAAGTGATGTTGATGCCCTATCTCCAGGTCAACAGGTGACCTATCAATATGAAGACAATGGCGAGCAGCTTGTCATCCATCACATTGAACCAGTTGCAGATCACAGCGGAAATGAGTTACTGACTGGTACGGGAATGTATGTCGGTCAAGCAGATCCCCATACGATTGAGATCGAAACTTCAGACGGTCCTGTAGCTTTCCAGTTAACAGATGAAGCTCGAAGCGATGTTGACACTTTATCACCTGGTCAAAAAGTAACGTATCAGTATGAAAAGCAAGGAGAGCAACTAGTCATCCATAAAATAGAACCTGCCATGGATAACGGGGATGGCGCAGCGAAGACAAACACGGGGATCTATATAGGCCAAGCCGATCCGCACACAATTGAGGTTGAAACAGCTGATGGTCCCGTTGCCTTTCAACTAACAATCGAAGCTCGAGACGATGTGGAAAAATTATCACCGAATGATGAGGTAACATTTATTTATATAGAAGATGGGGATAGCCGGACCATTCAGTCGGTTAAGCCAAGTGAATAAAAGAAAATTTTTCTTGTTAGCGTAACGAGTTGGTCTCATTTTTATTTTATGTATGATTATTGAATACGAAGTCAAATTTATGTAAAACTAACGCTATAATAGGCTTGTTTATTATAGCGTTTTTTCTTATGAAAGGTTGATTAGCAGACTAATTGTAACAAACAACTTTCTTTGCGTAGGTGCTATGTTGTGTTATTCTAAATAACTGGATTAATTTTAGAAAGAAAGAAGGAACTAAATGGAAACCCCAACAAATCAAGTACCGTCAATTAAACGAGGCCCGTTAATTATTGTATTATTATCAGCAGCATTTATTGCTATCTTAAATCAAACATTGTTAGGTACAGCACTGCCACCAATTATGGAAGAGTTGAATTTAACCGAAACGACTGTTCAATGGTTGCAGTCTATTTTTATGCTCGTAAATGGGATCATGATTCCGATCACAGCGTTTTTAATTGATCGTTTTACGACTCGTCAATTATTTTTAACGGCAATGTGTACTTTTGCCCTTGGTACGTTTATTTGTGCAATAGCACCAACGTTTTCTTTTTTAATGGTTGGCCGTGTCCTGCAAGCCGCTGGTGCCGGGGTCATGATGCCGTTGATGCAAACTATTATGTTTTTAATTTTTCCTATTGATAAACGGGGATCAGCTATGGGGTTATTCGGCTTAGTTATTTCATTTGCCCCTGCAATCGGCCCAAGTTTGTCTGGCTGGCTCGTAGATCATTTTCCGTGGCGGAGTGTATTCTATGTTGTATTACCAATCGCCATTATCAATATCATTGTTGCTTATTTTATTTTGAAAAATGTAACGAAACAATCCCATCCTAAATTAGATATGCTATCGATTGTTTTATCAACATTAGGATTTGGTGGGTTACTATATGGCTTTAGTGTAGCAGGGGATAGTAGTTGGAGTAGTATGCCGGTTATTTTGTCAATCATTATTGGTATCATTACCCTTACTTGGTTTATATATCGCCAGTTGCATTTAGAACAACCAATTTTGGAATTTAGAATTTTTAAGTACAGTGTTTTCACGCTTACAACCGTATTAGGGATGATTGTTTTTGTCGCTATGATTGGTACAGCGGTCATTGTACCGTTATTGATGCAAAACATGTTAGATTTTTCCGCATTACAATCCGGTTTGGCATTATTACCAGGTGCTTTGATCATGGGCTTTATGAATCCGATCACTGGTCGACTGTTTGATAAATATGGTGCCCGTTATTTAGCGATCATTGGTTTGGCGTTAGTTGTCGTCACGACTTTTATGTTTGCTAATTTATCAACGGAAACTACTTTTGCTTATATCGCAATTGTGAATACCTTTCGGATGTTAGGTATTTCAATGGTGATGATGCCTGTGACAACAGCTGGGTTAAATCAGTTGCCACCCCACTTAATTGCCCATGGATCAGCGATGAACAATACGATGCGACAAATAGCTGGATCGATTGGGACAGCTCTTCTAGTGACAGTGATGACAACAATAGCCAAAAGAGAACCTGGTGTCGCTGGCTCCATTCATGGGGTAAATATGTCTTTTCTTGTTGCCGGTATTTTTGCCATAATCGCCTTTATATTAGCACTTTATATTAGAAATGAAGGGAAAGAAACTGTCAAAAGTCAATAATGTGATTTGAGGGGGAGTATGAATGCAACGTGCAATAATCGATGCCCATATCCATCTTGATCAATATGATACAGAAGAACGGGAGCAGATTATCGAATCTTTACTTGATCAGACCGTGAAATCAGTCATTTCGGTTTCAAGTCACCTTGAGTCAGCTAAACAAACATTGGCGTTAGCTCAGATAAATGAGCAGATAAAGCCGGCGTTTGGTTATCATCCTGAACAACCATTGCCAAAAGAGGACGAATTAGAAGCCTTATTTGCTTTCATCAAGGATCATCATCAACAGATGGTTGCTATTGGGGAAGTGGGCTTACCCTACTATCTACGAAGAAAAAATCCAAAGATTTCAAGAGAGCCTTACGAGGAATTACTCGAATGTTTTATCAAACAAGCTATCGACTATAATAAGCCCCTTGTGTTACATGCGATCTATGAGGATGCTGAGGTTGTTTGTGATTTACTTGAAAAACACTCGTATCAGCGCGCCCATTTTCATTGGTTTAAAGGCAGTGAGCGAACGGTTAAGCGGATGATTGAGAATGGTTATTTTATTTCAGTAACGCCTGATGTAGTTTATGAAACGGAAATACAACAATTAGTTAAACAATATCCGTTATCGCAAATGATGGTTGAAACGGATGGGCCTTGGCCTTTTTTGGGGCCGTTCGAAGGTCAAGTAACCCATCCCCATCTGATTCATCATGCTATTCAAGCGATTGCCGAGATTAAACAACTTGATTCTTCAATTGTTTATCAAACTCTATATGAAAATACGAAACAATTTTACCAACTGTAAGATTGGGTTTGTGATGGTCGACCGGGCGATATTATCAGCCTTCCATGACATACCTGAATTTAGTCGCTTGCCTGCTTATCACTCGTCTCGGTTCCATTTTTATTCACAGCGACATGCGTGAATTTAGTCGCTTGCCATGACTACACCGATTGGACGAAGAACATGTAACACTTCGATTGTGCCTGCATGGGCATCAAGGACTTCCTGCAATTTACGGTACACAAATGGACTTTCATCTGTGCCACCGCCTCGTAATTCAACGCCGAAGTCTCGGACAGCTTTGTGCATCTGATCAGGCGTGATGGCGCCACCGGTACGCTTACGTGTCCGCCAATTCATCCGGCCTGCTGCTTTTGTTCGACTCATAATTCTGCCTGCGCCATGGATCGTGCTATAAAAAGCTTGCCGGCTTTTTTCCGAATCAACACCTTGTAAAATAACGGAAATATCCCCCATACTGCCGCCGACAAAACCGAGCTGTCCCGGTGCAGCTGGTGTTGCCCCTTTTCTCACAACGATATATTCTTTCCCGTTATGGATTTCTTTCCAAGCATAATTATGATGGTTGTGGACCTCAAACTCAGCTTTGGCTCCTAAAATATCAAGGACTTGGTTTATGACTATGTCTCTCCCAGCATAAGCATAGCGACCAGCTAGGGTCATTGCTCGATAATAAAGTTCACCAAGTTCGCTATCTAAATCTAAGACTGTCGGTTCAACTTCCATGGATTCTTGTGGTGCCCGATCCGAAAATCCTAATCCTTTTGCCAAGTTTAGGAAGCCTGTTGCAGTACGATGCCCTAAACCTCGGCTGCCAAAATGGTTGCCGATCCAAACGTCGTCAGTTTTTTCATCAATTAAAATATCAACATAATGATTCCCAGCTCCAACTGTTCCTAATTGTTCGCGGGCAAGGGATTTTAATTGGTCATGTTCATGGCGACCAATTTCTATAAATACGTCCCAATCAGGATCATCAAAAATGTCATGGTCGACAGGATGTTTATTTTTTTTACCGATACCAAAGGGAATTTCCGCGGCAATCTCATCCATTATTGTTGAAATATCTTTTTTGATATCTTCATGTTTTAAATTCGTTCGAACTGCTTTATTTCCACAGGCAATATCATAGCCGACTCCCGATGGAGAAATTTGTCCTTCATAGACAACGACACCCCCAACAGGTTGGCTATAGCCGTAATGTCCATCCGCGCATAACACGCCACCAACGACATCTCCTGTTTGTAAGCATTTATTAAATTGGCGTAATGTATTTTCATCATGTTCGCCAAAAATAACTGTTTTCATTGCTTAATCACCTTCCATCTCTAGTATAGTATGAAACGCCGCCGTTCCCAAGAGAAGACACTGAAAAGAAGTGGAAATAGGACCCGAGTAGAGATTTGAGGTGTATATCCTATCCGAAAACCTACATCGATTTAAAAAAAGTGTAGGGATTGAACTGTCAAGATGATGATGTACATTAATGAGACCTAACAATAGGGCATAAGTATTCAAAAAATACTGAAAACAGATTGACATAGAAGTTATTTATTAATAAGATAAAATCATTCAACAGATAGTTTCTGATATGTAAATTGTTCTGGATGCTATAGTTAAAAACCTTAACTAATAGTCGATTCGCCGAATTATTCTTATATTCGCCGAATCATTAGCCATATTCGCTGAATAAATTTAAAATTCGCCGAATCATTAGCTATATTCGCTGAATAAATTTAAAATTCGCCGAATCATTAGCTATATTCGCCGAATAAAATCAATATTCGCCGAATTACTAGCCCATATTAATATTCGCCGAATTATT